>QMKU01000061.1 GCA_003646525.1 Campylobacterota bacterium | reverse complement strand
TTAACTGTGTTGAGTATACTGTTCTTTTACGACTCATCTTTTTACCCTCTCTTTGGCTTTTATTGTCTAATTTTAGTCTGTTTTGAATTAGACTTGTTTAAAAGTTGTTTTTATTTGTTGGGGCATTATAGTTCCCCTGATCTACTCTCATAGAGCAGAATCAGAGTGTGGGGTATTATTAGTTTCTGAGACCAAGCTCTTCTTTGATAACATTGTATCGTGCAAAATCAACTGTTCTGAGATATCTCATAAGTCTTCTTCTTTGCCCTACAAGTTTCAATAGACCCAATCTCGAAGAGTGATCTTTTTTATTTGTCTGAAGATGCTCAGTCAAATAGGTAATTCTCTCTGTCAATAGAGCAACCTGAACTTCTGTAGAACCAGTATCGTTCTCACCTCTTGAGTATTTTGCAATAATCTCTTGCTTTTTCGCCTTATCCAAAGCCATTGTGACCTCCTGATCGGTAATTAAATTTTCTTCACCAGAGTATAGCTTTCGATATATCTGGCTGGAATTGGAAGTGTGATTTTACTAAAAAATAGATAAACATGTGCTAAATGAAGCAAAGATTCATCTAATTATCCAGATTTAATAAAAATAAGAGTAATATACTCCTAATTATATGAAGGATTACTATGCTGTTAACACGCGCTAGCGAGTATGCACTGCTCTCTCTTGATACCATAAGCAAGTCTGATAAGCCGATTGGAGCCGAACTTCTCGCAAACCAACTCAACATACCCAAGAGTTTTCTTGCCAAAATTTTACAAAATTTGGCAAAAGAAAAGATACTTGAGTCAAAGAAAGGTGCGCATGGCGGTTTTTTTCTTGCCAAAGACTTAAATGAAATAACACTCTATAGTGTTGTTATAAGCGCAGAGGGGAAAGCCCCTGCCGTTCTCGATTGCACACAATATATTGACACTTGTCCTAGCGGTATCATTGGAACCTGCTCCATTTCTCCTTTTTTACACCGATTTCAAAAAAAAATAGATGATTTTCTCATCAATCTCACACTCAAGGATGTCTTCTGATGCAACGCGTTTATCATCTCTCTCATATTGATTTGGATGGCTATGGCTGTCAATATCTCACAACAAAGTGTTTCGATACGATCGAATGCTACAATGCCAATTATGGACCAGAGGTCAAAGCACGACTTGAAGAGATCATCAAAAAAATTGAGCAAGATAAGTTCGTCAATGGCAATTCAAAAGAATCCCTTATCCTCATCACTGATCTTAACCTCACAACCAAAGAGGGAAACTGGATAGAAAAAGAGACTATACGCATCGGTGCCAAGATTCAACTTCTTGACCATCATGGTACAGGTGCACAGGCAGCTGAACGATTTGCTTGGTACGCACTTGACACAAAACGATGTGCCACACTGATCACCTATGACTGGCTACAGAAACATTATCATTTTGATACTGAAAATGAATTGGCTCAAATTGTCAAAGCGATCAATGCGATTGATATCTGGGTGAGTGATGATGACTATTTTGAGTTTGGCAAAGTCTGCCTAGGGATGATCTCTGGCGCTAGAGAGATCAACCGTATACTCTTTCCAGCAGAGGATAGAGCACTCAAGCTAAACTTGATCGAAAAAGCTCGCACTCTTGTTATGGAAAAAGAAGGAAATATTCATCTAGATGATGCTCTGCATCATGCCAAGAAAGCCTTTTTTATCGCAGAGAAAAATGATACCAAAGACAATCTTGTCGCCACCTATGTCACCAAGCTTTTGACAAAAGACAAGGCACGCCTCACAATCAATTATCGAGGATACAAGGGACTGCTCGGCTACAATGTCGGGAGTAGCTCTCTCATCGGCAATGCCTTTCTTCTTGCCAATCCTGACTATGACTTCTATATGGATATCAACTTCCGTGGACATTTCTCACTGAGGGGCAATGACAAGCTAGATGTCTCTAAAATGGCAGCAGAGATAGGCAATGGAGGCGGACACCCCAATGCCAGTGGCGGCAAAGTCGAAAATTACAAAGACTCTTTTGTTTACAATAATGTCAAACATTTTATCCAAACTTATATCGATGACAAAACAGGAGTCTCTCAGGCATGAGTCCTATCTACATCACTGACCTTGACCACACCTTTTTGAGAACAGATCAGAGTGTCAGTATCTTCAGTAGAGAGGTTTGGAATGACAAAACCAAGCACGCTACTCTCTCTGTCGCTACAGCACGAAGCTTTACAAAAACTCACCAATTTCTGGACAAACTACATCTCGATGCACCTATGATCCTACTCGATGGCAGTATGGTAGTCTCCCCCCAAAAAGAGCTCATCGACCTCAAGCTAGTCGATAGAGCCCTTGGGGATGCCATCATAGATGAGGGAGGAAAGTTTGATATATACCCTTTCATCATCGCTCTGAGGGATATGGAACTCAACGAAGCCTTTCTCTTCTCTACTACCCTAAATGCACACCAAAACAGTGTACTGGATAATTACAAAAATGACCCCAGAATGCAAGAGTGCAGAGATATCAGAGCTATGGATATGAACCTCAAGCTAGTCTACTTCGGAGACTTCAAAACACTACAACCACTCACGGAACATTTTAGAAAAACTTTTGGAAATGAACTAGAGTACAAGCTCTCTCCCGAAAAGTACTCAAATGGCTACTTTCTCACCATCCTCCACCCAGACGGAGACAAAGCTCATGCCTTGCAAACGGTAGCAGAGTACCTCCATAGAGATTTGGATGATCTTACGGTTTTTGGTGATAGTATCAATGATTTGGGGATGTTCGAAAGAGCTGGAAAAGCAATAGCCGTACAAAATGCACTAGATGAAGTCAAGGAGATGGCAGATATTGTCTTGCCATACACCAATGATGAAGATGCAGTGGCAAACTATCTAGCCGATACCAATATTTAACTAAGGGAGCTCCCAAAAACAAAACTACCAATCTCACTACTCCTCGCCTGTCTCGTAGAGTCATAGTTAGAAGTTGAGATTTTTATAAAATTTAATTTGGGTATATTTATAATTTGTAATTTCCTTAACTTTAGTTATAATGATAGATAATATTCAAGCGAACCATTTAAAATAGAGGTTCTCTAAAATTTCAAATCGTACAAAGGTTATCTATGTTGGTGCGTATACTTCTACTGCTCTTCTTTTCCCTCTCCTCACTTTTCTCACTTGAAAATATCAAAATAGGTGTATTAGCAAAAAGAAGTGCTGATATAACCATGCAAAAATATACAGCAACAGCAGCATATCTCACCAAAGAGATTAAAGACTATACCTTTGAAATTGTACCACTTGCTTTTGAAAAACTAAAACAGAGTGTTGCAGATAATGAAATCAATTTTGTTCTTACCAATACAGCATATTATGTAGAGCTTGAACATGATTATGGCGCGAGTAGAATCGCAACACTTAAAAATATCAATAGTAAAGGTATCATACTGAGTAGTTTTGGTGGGGTGATATTTACAAAAAAAGATAGTGGTATTGAAACCTTGGATGATCTGAAAGGTAAACGATTTGGTGCTGTAGATATCAACTCATTTGGTGGCTGGATAATGGCACAAAAAGAGCTCAAAGATCATGGCATAATAGTTGACGATTTTTCAGAATTTGCTTTTTTTGGCACTCATGACAAGGTGGTCTTGGCAATGAAAAATGGCATAATTGATGCAGGAACTGTCAGAACAGATACCCTAGAGCGTATGTCAAATGAGTCTATTATTGATCCTGAAATTTGCCAGATATTATCCCCAAAAAAATACTCTGGATTTCCCTTTATGGTAAGTACAGAACTCTATCCAGAGTGGCCATTTGCCAAGCTCTCAACTACACCACAAAAGTTAGCCAATGATGTACTCATAGCCCTTCTACAGATGCCATTTTCCTCCAAAGCAGCACAAGATGCTCACATAGCAGGATGGACTATACCACTAGATTACTCTAAAGTACATACTTTGTTTGAAGAGTTGCATCTAGGTTTTTATGGTGAACTTAAAAAATTTACTTTTTATAACTTTTATGAAAAATATAAAGTATGGTTTTATATTGTGGCTATATCATTTTTATTGATTATGTTGGTTCTATTTTATATTCACAGGCTCAACAGAACCATCAAAACACTAAATACTAGTCTAGAGAAAAAGTCCGTGAACGGACTCTATCTTTGGAAAAGATGTATACTCAAGAGAAGTATCTCAAAGATGTTTTACGAACTATAGCTGATGTCAATAAGATACTAGTCAACTCTTTTTCTACTCAAACGGTGATCCAAAACTCCATGGATAGATTAGCCAAACATAAACACTACAAATTTGTATGGATAGGACTTATCAAAGAGAACCAACTAGAGGTTGTTAGTCAATCAAAAGAGGACAAAAATATATTGGATCAAAAACATTATACTCTCAAGAGCCATCACCATAACTTTGCATTAAAGCATGCTAAAAGTGCGGTAGAACTCAATACTACTATCACAGAAGAGTTACCCAAAGAGTATCAGTTTGAAATTTGTGGTGATGAGTATAGCTGTTCGTCATGCTGGATTACCATCTTGCCATTGAGGAGTAGTGAACAAGAGGAGGTTTTAG
This sequence comes from Campylobacterota bacterium, assembly GCA_003646525.1. Lineage (GTDB taxonomy): Bacteria > Campylobacterota > Campylobacteria > Campylobacterales > Sulfurovaceae > SZUA-451. The sequence goes on along the minus strand of QMKU01000061.1, from coordinate 2,612 downwards.
GTACACTTTCTGTATTTTCTGAGCATAAAGATGGATTTGTACCTGAAGAGGTGAAAATGCTAGAAAACTTAGCCACAGATATCGGGTTTGCGCTTTGTGGCATACAGAAGAATACTATACTTGAAGAGATGGAGCTAGAGAAGATTTCTAACTACGAAGAGACGATTTTAGCCTTTGTCAATATCATAGAACAACGAGATAGTTATACGGCTGGTCATACGGTGAGGGTGGCAGAGTATTGCCGTCATATCGCAGTAGAGATGGGTATCGATGAAAAAGATATCAGCAAGTTAGAAAAAGCTGCCATACTTCATGATATAGGTAAAGTAGTGACACCTGATTCTATCTTGCTCAAGCCTGGTGATTTGACATCATTGGAGTATGATCTTATCAAACAACACTCTTTTGCAGGCTATCAAATGCTTTCAAAAATAGAGATGTACAAGGATTTAGCAGAGATCATCAAGTACCATCATGTACGCTATGATGGTACAGGATACCCTGAAACATCCAAAGATGCACCCGATGAGGTACCGCTACTCTCTCATATTATTGTTGTTGCGGATGCGTTTGATGCGATGACAACCAACCGTATCTACAAAGCACGCAAAAGTGTAGCAGAAGCTATAGCAGAGATAAAACTATTTAGTGGTACTCAATTTCATCCAGATGTAGTTAAAGCGGCTGTTAATAGTCTAAAAGATATTACTGTTATCAAAACAATGCAACTCCCTAGTAATGCATTTGAAGAGCGTCGTTTTTCCTATTTTTTCAGAGACTCTTTAACAGATGCCTATAATGCAAATTATCTCAAGCTTATACTTATCAAAAAAGAGGAGGAGACACGATGTTTTAATCTAATAAAATTAAAACATTTCTCTAAATATAATAATACACATGGCTGGAGTGAAGGTGACCAATTTTTAAAAGAATTTTATAATATGCTAGTGGAAAGATATCCTGATGCTATGATTTTTCGATATCACGGTTATGATTTTATTCTTATTTTTAAAGAGCATACTGTCATCAACAAAGAGGATATTTTATCCTTTGACATGATGAAAAAATCTGATGTCTTGATCGAATCTATTCATCATGATCTGGTTGATGGTATGCCTACTTTTTGATGGAGCAATGCTCTAGATGAAGTCGAACAGAGAGCAAATATTAGGCTGCCCCAAATAGTTACTATTTTAGATTGCTGATTTGATTGCCTCTTTTGCAACATCTTTACTCACGCCTATTTTTTCTGCTGCATGACCTGCTGCTGCATCGATAGCCTGATCTTTTAGAGAGGCAGGTGCTTCAACTTTTTCACTACTATTTGTATCTTTCGTTTCTGTTGCTCCAGCTACTGCCTTTGTAGCCTCTTTTGTTGCGTGGTCGACAGCTGCTTTTTGTGCTATATCTGCCAAACCTTCAGCAAAAAGTGTTGTCGCTGCAATAGCAGAGATGAGAATCAATTTTTTCATTCTTATATCCTAATGTAAAAAATGTATTTTCGTAAGAAAACCAATGAAGTGTACACTATCTAGTCTTAAGAGTACTCTAAAGAGAGTCACCCCTCTGGAAATAGATGAATATTGAGTGATTCGAGTCTCTCAGGTGTACCTATATCTCTCCACTCTCCATCGAAGAGTTCACCGCTCACCCTTCCCTCTCTCATCGCCTCTCTCAGCAGAGGAGTCAAGGCTCTCTCACCGTAAGCCAAACCCTCAAAAAGCTTGGGTGAGTAGTACCCTATGCCAGAAAATGTATATCTTTGCCCTCCACCATCATACACCTCTGTATCCCATAACGAAAAATCACCCTCTAGGTTGTGATCGGGATTGGGTACTAGGATCAAGTGAGCTAGGATATCAGAAGCCAATATTTTACTCTTGTCAAAATCATATTCACACCAGATATCACCATTGACTACCAAGAATGTATCATCACCCAGAAGAGGCAATGCCTTGATGATACCACCAGCACTCTCCAGAGCCCCCTCCTCCTGCTCATCGGAATAAGTGATCCGCACACCCCACTCCGAACCATCACCGAGAGCTTTGGGTATCTGATATCCTAGATGTGCGATATTTATGACAATATCATGAAATCCATCATGAGCCAATCGTTCAATATGCCAGACAATCAGAGGAATACCCCCTATCTCCAAAAGTGGTTTCGGTGTATGGTCGGTCAAAGGACGCATCCGTGTTCCTAATCCTGCGGCCAGTATCATTGCTTTCATTTTGGACTCCTAATTTTTCAAATAGATTTAGCAGAGGTCTCATCTCCTCATATTTAGCACTCACCTCTTTCACATATTTTAGCGTTTGAGGGATATCATCCAGATAAGCATCTTTGCCATCTCTCAAATGTAACCTAGCAAAAATACCCAACACTTTGATATGTCGCTGTAGTCCCATAAAATCAAACCATCGGATAAAAGTAGCATCATCGATATCCAATCCTTTTTTGTCTCTGAATGTCAAAGCAAGCTTCTCTATCTCTACGGGGTCAAAGGCGATATAACAGTCGCGAAGCAATGAGGCCAGATCATAGGTGATAGCCCCTACTCTAGCATCCTGATAGTCTATCACCGCTACCTCATCTGTATCTGCGAGCAT
>QMKU01000060.1 GCA_003646525.1 Campylobacterota bacterium | reverse complement strand
CCCACAAGTCCAAGGACTCAAAGTAGAGCTGAAGATACTTGAAAAAGAGGTCAATAAACTCTCAGAAATCAAAATTGAATATCTCAGTGACATCAATACCTTTAACTCAGAATACTATAGGCATCTAGGCTCTATCATCGAAGAGATACTACGACTCAAAAGAGATCTTGCCAAAAAATCATTTGACAAGGGGGAGCTAGGAGAAGAGGAGTATAGAGCCTTTGAAGAGCAGTATGAGTCTTTTTATCAAGATGCCATATCTCAGTCAAAAGAGCAACCTATGGATCTCACAGCAGACGAGGAGAAAGAACTCAAAAAATGCTACCGAAAAGCCAGTCGCCTCACGCATCCCGATATCGTAGCTGATGCATTTAAAGATGAAGCAACAGAGATCTTCGTAGCACTCAACACAGCATACAAAAAGAAAGATTTAGACAAGGTCAAAGAGATTTTGCTAGGGCTAGAGAGTGGTAGTAGCTTTGCCTATGGTTCAGATGATATAGATGACAAAGAGCTACTTAAAGCACAGTCAAAAACCCTAAAAAACAAGATAGAGACACTCAAAAGTGAAATAACCCAACTCAAAGAGAGTGAAGTATATATCACCATCCAGGAGACAGAAGATATGGAAGCTTATTTTATAGAGATGAAGCAGAATCTAATACGAGAAAAAGAGGATATCTATTTGGAATTGATAAAGCAATAGCCTTAGGAATCTCCCAAAAACAATTATTATAGTATATCGACTAAGATATATTTTTTCGCTTTTGTGATAGACTAATATCTGATACTTATGCTATGATACCTCCAAAGGAGTTCATAGTATGAGATTACAAAAATTTACTACAGCTATTATAACCCTAGCCACCTCTATGGCTTTTGCCAACCAACCCAAACTAATTTTACAAATCACAGTAGACCAACTTAGAGGAGATTTACCTGATAAGTTTATGAAAAATATGGGAGATGGTGGGTTTCGTTGGCTTAAAGAGAATGGAGTTTGGTACAACAAAAATGCTCACTATAACTACTCAAATACAGAGACAGTACTAGGTCACACTACACTAGCTACTGGAGCAAATCCAAATATCCACGGAATGGTCTCTAATGTCTGGTACGATAGAGCCAAAAAGAGGCTTGTCTATAATATAGAAGACAATAGATACCATATTCTAAGTAAGAATGCAGATATAGATGATAGTACAGAGGTAGATAGCTCTCAAGCTATAGCAGGGACTGATGGTCGTTCTCCTGCTAATATTATGGTTAGCACATTCTCCGATGAACTCTCACTATTTACAAATGCTAAATCAAAAGTATTTGGAGTATCCGTAAAAGATAGAGGTGCAATAACTCTTGCAGGACACAACGGTAAGGCTTTTTGGTTTAGTAAAACGAGTGGAGAGTTTATCACAAGCTCATTCTATTATGATAAATATCCAAAGTGGGTAAAAGAGTTTAATGATAAAAAGCTAAATAGAAGATATAGCTCTAAACCGTGGAGATTGATGTATGATAAATCGAAATATATGTTTGGTAACTCTGATGATAATCCGTGGGAAGAGGATTATGCAGGGTATGGGAGAGTCTTTCCTTATAGATATGGCACAGTAGATAACAAATATTTTAACCACTTTCTCACATTTAGTCCAGCAGGAGATGAGCTAACTCTTGATTTTGCAATTTTCGAATTTTACTTTGTTCCCATCGCTCCTGCGTGGGAATGTATATGGTGTGTAATAGTTACCGAAAATATACACTCCCACCGAGACGGTGGGAGCGAGTAAAAATATAAAAACTCAATGTTACCAAAATAAGCATTCACTTAAAATATTCTATTCCAAGTTCACTTGTATAACTTGTATAACTGGTATAATATATCTGTTATAAGTATTTGAGTTATAACACATTCTATATAAAAAAGGCGGAAAGAATGAAGAGAAAATTTTTGACATTAGTGTTGGCTACAATTGGTTTAACTCAATTAGCTTATGCTGATTATGTTTCACATGCAAGTATTGTTGTAAATGTTGATCAGTCAGAATGTTTAACAGCTGGAGCAGAAGCTGCGAAAGTCATCGGAATAGATAAAACAACGATAACACCAAAGAGGACGATTGTTTATGGTATGAATAGTGAGGGCTATACTTTGCAGATGACTTGCATTAAAGGGGATGATATTGGTTATTTTATTATTAATGGAGCACATGCAGAAAAGCGTGGAGAACTTGCAAGCAAATACTGGAAGGAACTTCGAACTCAATTAGATAAAATTAATGCAACACATAAGTAATATTTTAAATATGTTTTAACTCGTTACAACGGTCTCTGCTGTAATGCATACTTATATTGCAAATGCAGTATATACTCCCACCAAGATGGTGGGAGCGAGAGAAGCGAGTGGGAACGAGATAAACAAACTTTGCGATCTTTGCTTGGGCTAGCCTTATCCAAGCTCTATAGGGACTTTATTCGGTATCAAACGAAAAGAACTCAAGTTCATAAAATCTAAATCTGAGATATTGTCTCCTGCTCCCAAGGTTAGAATAGGGTTATTATTTTCGATGAGATACTCAACTGCAAATTTTTTATTTAGAAAATTTGGAAGTATTGCAAAAGAGTTATCATTTTCATAGAGATAAAAATCCGTCTCTATTTCCAAAAAAACAGTAAGTTGCTCTCTAACTTCGTCTAAAACTCTTTTATTGTCAAGATTAAACTTATTATAGATACTAATATAAAAATTATCAATAATCTTCACTACAAGCTCTATTTCAAGAGAGGCTAAATGGTGATTGATTTTATCAAAAAGAGTCTCTATGGTGATAATATTGCTGTAAGATTGGCTCATCCGTTCTTGCCATACTGAGTCTATCTTGCCATCTATGAGTATAAGTCCACCGAAATTCAAGATAACATATTTAATTGCCTTCTCTTTTGCAAATACTGTTCTATTGTAAGAATCTAAATTTCTAGCTGTTGTAGGGATGAAGGTGATATTGGAAGCAATGAGAGTATCAATAAAGAGTTTAGTGCCTTCATAAAAAAAAGAGTTCTCTACTCCTTCTTTGGTATATCCTCCAACTACTGTAGATTGCGTAAAATCTGTTTTTCGTCTTGTTTGCATCAGCGTATCATCGATATCACTAAAAAAAAATATTCTATTTGGCATCTCTTACTCCATAATTTTCATATCGTTTCAAGATAGATTTTGCCCAGTTTGAGTGTGTCGTCTTTTCATACATTCTGCCTTGATGGCTAAAGATGGCTCCATCTTCTCTCAAAAGTTTATCAGCGACATACTTCTCGTCCACATTTATTTTGTAGCTCTCTTGGATACTCTCCACCTGTTTGGGATGAATCGAAGTTTTGTTGAAGATCTGATGTTCACTATCACTCTCTAGCTCTCGTCTGAGAGTTTTTGTAGCTTCAAAACATGTAAATACAGTAGAAGAGACATTGAAGCCATTTGCTTTGAAAAGATTGATGATTGTAGATAGGACGAGATACAGAGGCAATATCTCGTAAATAGTTTTATCACAACTTCTCATCATCCCCAACATACTCAAGATATCTTCTCCTCCCATACGAACCACCAAGATGCGCTCCTTGAAAGGTTCCAACTCATTCATAATGTGTGCCAATTTCAAATGACTAAAGACATCTTTGGTCTCCAAAATAGGCATGAGATAAAAGTGGTTTTGTGCGATAAAGATAGAGAGGTACTCGGAGATATTCGAGGTATCAAACTTTGCCAATGCAAATCCATCAACCATATCTATATTTTTAAATTTCAAAATATCTTTGAGGTTTTCAATATTACGAGGACGGATAAATACCTTTAGTCCAAAAGGTTCAAATCCATCCAAAATCCTCTCGACTCTTTTCATCCCCTCTGGTATATCGCATAAAGCTGTAGAGTCTTCTAGGCAAATCACTACAGATTTAAGAAAAGGATATTTTGCACCCTTCAAAATATCTTCCAAGTTTTTGTGCATGACAGGAATATAGAGTGTCGCTCCTAACTCAAAATAATCAATTTTTCTCAACTGGATAGATCCTTTGCCACATTTTTAATAATAGCCAATGCCTTATATGGTAAGTGTTTCTCTTCTGTCACTTCTACCTCTTTCTCATTCGCTAGCAAAAGTAGATGCTCTATCTCTTTGGAGTTTAAGTCTTGGACAATTATTGCATGAGGAACACGCCTGAGCAGTACTCTCGTACTCTCTCCGATACCAGGTTTAATATGATTAATATCTTTTATCCCCCATTCTGTCTGTAGGTTTTTCAAAAAATTACTCATCCTGCTACTCAAAATAGTATTTTTGGAGACCAAGGGCTTTTTGTCTATCTTCAAACCTTTTATAATGTTTGTGATCTCATCTATAAACCAGAGACTCAAGTCACTTTTGGCATACTCTTCGTAGTATTTACAGCCGTGGAAATCGCCCTCTTTTATATATTCATCGTTTAAAATACTTCGACTTACTAAACCTGAAATGGTAGAGTTGAGTGCTGAGGATGGGATGAGATAGTCGTCGTTGTTGACAGAGAAATCAGATACAGAAGCTATGTCAGAAACTACATAAAGATTATCACTTATGCTCGTATCGTTTCTCTCATTGAAGCTGGCAATAAAGCTTTTTAATTCCCTATTGATTACCCCTTTGCCTGTCCAGCCATCCACAAAAATAAATTCACTGTTGGGATGGTCTCTCAGTATATGTTTGAGTGCCAATTCATCTATCTCCCTGTCTCGGATGATAGAGATAGAGTAGTGATTGGCATCTATGTTAAATTGATCTCGAAGTGTTCTTTTGAGTAAAACTCCTATCGGTGTTCCTGCTCGCAACAAAGAGACTAGAACGATATTCTTTTTTTTGCTGAGATTATAAGCTAGAGTCAAGATATCATTGGCAAATCGCTCTTTATTGAGTGCAAAGGCTTGATAAAATATCTCTAAGTACTCGGGACTAGGTTCGTACTCGGGACTAATCATCTGAGAGTAGTGCGACTCTCCACTCTGAATCAACCTCTCCTTGTCATCAATCTGAGTAAACTCTATATCAATCACTTTGACCAAAAACTCTACATCCTCCTTGAGGTAACTACCGCTAAACATCAAAAAAAAGCTCTTCTATGTCAAAATAGTTTGATAATTGTTTTTTCAAATCAAAGCTTTGTGGTAATTTTGTCGTCTCGTAACATAAAAATACCTTGTCATAAACCCTATCTGTGACATTGTAGAGAAAGTTGTCTATCTCTTCAAAATAGTTGTCTTTGAATGAGAGTTTGGAGCTAATGGCTCCATCTATATTGACAGGGCTTCGTGTAGTTGCTTGAAAATAACTCTCTATGCCATTTTCTTCTAAATATTTAGCTAGCAGATAGGGAGGATACATAAACTCCGCCGTACCTAGAACCAATACTTTTTTATCTCTAAGGAGCTCTAGTGATACATACTTTGAGAAATCTAAGTTTAGCTTTTGTACACCATATCTACCAAAATTGTAGGGAATTATCTCATCTAGATCTTTGACTTCTTGTGGTTCAGAAATTGTGGTAGTTTCAAAATCCATCTCTTTTGGTACAAAACTAAATGTGCCTTTGTAGAGTGATAAATAGCTAAAATTTTCATAAGGAGTCGTCGCCCAGTTAAGAATAGTGAGGAGATAGTACTCTTTGACTAAGGGTAATACTTTTTTGAGTTCCTTGACTAAGTTGTTGGCTGTATTTCCTGTGGAGACTTCATCATCTATCAATATAACTCGTTTTATCTTGCTCAGTATCTCTCTGAGTTTAGCATCTTTTGGCTCATAAAAGATATGGCTAGGAGCATGACAATGCTCTTCAAAAAATGAGAAAAAAATCTTGTGAGAAGTTTGAAATCGTGTAGAGTGAATATAAAAGCTATTGGATAAATTTGCCTCTTCAAAAACCCCTTGACCCAAGGCTGTTGCCGTTTCAGCAAAGCCAATAAAAAGTGTAGGTACGGCAGATGAGGGGATGAGAGTAGCGAGTTGCTGGTAAGTTTCTTGCATGGTAGAGGGCTTGGTGGGCAAGTGCTTGCCTAGTACCTTACTCACAAACAAAAATCCTCTTTTTTTGTTGATACGAGAACCATAATCGACCAATCTTTCTAGTGTCTCATTGGGCTCTATCTCCAATATACCAGTTTGTAAAGTAATTTTCATTTTAATCTTTTCTTACTATACTGCTAATAAAAGATTCAAAAGTACTTAGATTTCTGCTGGCTATATAAATCTTGCCATTTCCACTAAGTCTCATGACAACACCTTCGGCAGAGGTAACTGAGTGGACTACTCTGCTAAAGATACTACTATCCTTGTTTACAAGCTCGGCATCATAGCTTATAGTATCGTCCCATGCCAAAAGGTGTCCATTGTCTACTATGAGATCACCCCCCTCTGAGCTTATCTCTATCTCTTCGATGGAACCTAGTCCGTTGATCACCAAAACACCATCTCCACTAGCATGAGAGACGAAAACACCATCTCCACTAAAAAGCATACGACCGATATTTCTATTGAGTCTTGTTTCTATTTCAATGCTGTCATCAGCTGCAAAAAAAGCATAATCGTTGAGAAAGTATCCTCTGTTTCGCTCTAGTTTTAGTATTTTAATATCACCTGGAATAGAGGGAGCCAACATAACTAGAGAATCCTTTTTAGCTGTTAGCGTTTGCTGAAAAAGACCTTCACTACTCGTCAAGCTTCTACCTATGGAGGCCAAAAGCCCCCCTTGGAGGGTTCCAGTGATCTCAATACCATCTTGCATAGCAAGCATGCTATCGGGCTCTGCATATACTTTTTCTCCTCTTTCTAGCTGGACGATGAGGAATGGTTCTTTTGCACCATCTACATTAAATATAGCCATTATTGAATCGCACCCAATATTTTCTTCTGCATCTCCACCTCTGTGGGGTCTAGGTTGCCATCGCTCTGGGCAATGTGTTCTATGAGGGCTTCTATCATCGGTGGATACTCTGGATAGGCTTTCATTTTCTTGAGTTCTGAGAGTAGTTTTGCTTCCGCCAAAATCCATTTTGTTGGACTATCGACTACTTTGGAGAGCTCCTCAATATGAAATTCATAAAGCTCTATCGCTTCTGTGGTGAGGTTCAAATCATTAATCTCATCAATATCTTTGATGAGGTCAAGAGCCATAATTATCTCTTGTGTTTCTGCTTTTTTATCTGCCATCGTCATCAATGCCATACTCACAACAAGCGAATTTACAAACTTTTTCTCTTTTGAGAAACTCTCTGGAGTATATTGCCTAAACTT
>QMKU01000059.1 GCA_003646525.1 Campylobacterota bacterium | reverse complement strand
ATATCATCACTCATTATCAAAAAGATCAAAACCACAGCAGAGCAGGAGATGGGCATAGAGTACAATCGTTGCGTAGTTACAGTCCCTGCCTATTTCAATGAAAACCAGAGAGAAGCTACTATACAAGCGGTTAAATTGGCTGGACTAGAGGTGATACGAGTCATCAATGAACCGACAGCAGCGGCTATTAGCTATGGGGTTGATAGAGATGAAGATATACTATATGCTATCTATGATCTGGGTGGCGGTACTTTTGATATATCTATTATAGAGAATTCCAAAGGAGTTATAGAGGTACTCTCAACGACAGGAGACAATCAACTAGGTGGTGATGATTTTGACCAAAAATTGGCACAACTTATCTGGGATAAGAGCGGATTTGATATACCATTGAGTAAAAAACTACAGATCAAACTCAATCAACTAGCAGAGAGGATAAAAATCTCCCTCTCTAGCGAGGACAACATAAGAGTAGATGAGAAGTTCTTCGCCAAAAAAGATGGAGAAGCTCTGCATTTGGAGATAGAAGTTAGCAAAGAGGAGTTTGAGGATCTCATCAAAGATGATATAGAGAGAACTATAGATCTCCTAATGGAAGCTATCGAAGAGTCTGATAGTGATATAGATGATCTGGAGTCCATCATATTGACTGGCGGCTCTAGTAGGATCCCATATATTACACAGAAGATTTTGGAGAGGACAGATAAACTACCTGTATTGATAGAAGATCCAGACAAATCAGTATCTATAGGAGCTATTTTGCAAGGGGCTATGATAGAGGGGATAGATACAGACTCTATCCTAGTCGATATTACCCCCTACTCACTCGGTACATCTACACTCTCTCATAGTTTTGATAGATATTTGGAACTTGCGAAAATAATATTCAAAAATACGCCTGTACCTACTAGTAAAACTTCAAGATTTTATGCAGTATCAGAGTATCAGAGCAATTTTGGTATAGATATATACCAAGGTGAAAACGAAGATGATCTTGATGAAAATATCAAAATCGGAGATATGATCTTGAGTGTAGAAGATCCTGTAGAGGATGGAGCTATAGATGTGACTTTCAGCCTAGACCAAAATGGTATACTCTCAGTACTCGGTACAGAGATACATACAGGTGAGATCATCGAAGGGGAGTTCAAGACCAAGATAGCTAGGTCAACCCAACACTCTAGAGTAAAAGAGATGAATATACTCAATGAACATGACCAAGCTATCATCATCAAGATCGACAAAATACTAGAGGGCGAGCATATCCTAGATGAAGACAAAGAGGATCTCAAACTACTCAAAGATAAATTCATATCTGCCTCTACAGAGGATAAAAATAGTATCGAAGAGGAGATCATAGATACTATATTCTTTTTGGAAGACTCCTAAAGTGGAGTTTAGCTACAAATGCCCTGTATGTAGGGCAGGCAATACCCTAACACCTACAAGCCTCACTTGCCGTAGATGCAAGAGTGATTTGACACCCATATATGAGATAAAAAAAAGAGGATTTTTCAAAGTTTTAAAGACCATCGCTACTCGTAAGGCTACACCAAGGAAATAAATAGCCAAATATAATTTTCAAATTAGCTATAACTAGTCCTTCAAATTATATCCTAAGTACTAGCAGAATTTATGCAAAACGCAAAAATAGTCCTATGGCAAGTGCAAGTAGTAGAGTGATTACAAACATCAAATAATTGTGCCATTTTTCTGGAATCTCTATCTTGCTCTCGATCCATTCAGTGATCTTCATTGCAGGGAAAATCATAAAGATCAGCATGACGATACTGAAAACTAGTGTCAAAACAATGTCAAGATTTAGCATCGGTTAAACTCCATAAAAACGGTGAACAAAGTCTATCTCATCCTGATTTTCTAACGGAAAGGTTGTTAGCGTCGAACCATTATTGTCAAGAATGAGCAGTTGAGAGTTTTTCAGTTTGAGGTGAGTTTTTCCCCAACTCTTTTCCAATTCATCGAGGCGATGAAAGAGTTGGATATTGTCAGGTTTTTCTTTGAACTCTTCATCCTCTCTACTCTTGATGTTTAGACCACCGACACGCTTGTCTATATAGTAGGGACTGTATTTTATGATCTCCCGGTAGACGCGTGCATTTTTTGTTTCAGGTTGACTCCTGATGAGTGCAGTGAGACCTATTGCTAGAAAACCAATAGCTAACGCCCAGATGAGATATTTACGCATGTTGGTTAGAAAATTTTTCATTATATGCTGAAGCCTTATTTTTTGTACTAGTATAGGGAGATTAGGCTCAAATCTACTTGATAAGTATCAATTTTGCTTAATAAAAAATATGGTACTATCCAAAAAAATTAGTGAGAAAGTTGAGTAAATAGTATTATGCAAAAGTTTTTTATTTTAGAGGGTGGCAATCTGGTGATTGCACTTTTTTTCGTTTTGGTTATAGTTTTTGTGACAACAAGACCGTTTATGCCTAGAGGATCGTTCATAAAAGGTATAGCTGGGATATTAGTTGTTGTGGCTATCCTAGTAGGGTGGCACTATAGTAGTACAGCGAATCGTATGGCAAAAGTTAAAAGTGCTTTTGAGACAGATCAAGCGGTTGTCTGCGAAAGCCGTATGCAGAGAAGAGCGGCTCAATCTGTCATTATCAAAAAGTCACTTGAGTGGTCTATGGATGGGGATAATTTTATCTCTCCAAACTATAATAGATCTTTCCACTCTGCAAGATGTATCGTCAAATAATTAACGATCATCTAGGCGTTTGCCACCTTAAAGTTACATAAAGTACACAACCTCATTTTTATTTCTATTATTTTCCACTTCCTTGACATATATCAATTTCTTTCAAGGTGGAAACTGTCATAATTCAGGATGCTTGTATAAAGCAGGTATTCAAAAGGAGACACACATGGAAACTGTTGCCATACGACCAGAGATCGCGTTGGATTTATTCCTACCTATTTTTCTCGAATCGTCATTCGTTCTTATTTTCGGAGTAGGGTATGCGGCACTGATTACGCTCTCAAAAATGGGATATTTTTCTAAAAAGTGGATTCCTATAGGATATCTATTTTGGGCATTGCAAACTTACTGCTTGTATGATGTGTCTGTTATGATCCAGAGTAACGAATTTACTTCCAAAGTATTGATGGTTACAATGGTGGCATATCTCTTTATTCCTCACCTCTATTTCTATTTGATCACCGAGGCGGATAAGCGATATAACCCTATAACAGATAAATCAATAGAGCAACAAAAATAAAAGGAGGAGACATGGCGAAGAAAAATGTTTCAGTTTGGACTAGTATACCATTCTGGCGACGATCGGCTGCTTGGGTCACAGGCTTTGCAGTAGTGCTGCTAATCTGGTTATCATTTGATACATTAGGACAGATCAGTATGGGTACAGATGAAGATCTGAAAAGCGGGGTAACTAAAAGGGTTCCGGGACCAACAGTAATCAATTACAACATTGACTACAAGTTTAGCAAAAAAAGAGGATCAGAGGTGCCGATAATCGGTGACAAAGAGCCGTTTTTTGGGAAAGAGTGGAGCGTAGAGGATGCTGCAGCATTGTTGCATCTTGGAAAACTCACTTCTCAGGCAAAAAACTGTATGAACTGTCACACACTACTTGGAAATGGTGCTTATTATGCTCCAGATTTAACTAAAGCTTGGTTGGATCCTACTTGGGAAGCGATGGGCTATTTCGGACAGAAGACTAAAGAAGAGGGTATCGCCCATTTCTTGCAACATCCTGCAGAAAATGCTATTCACACACGAAGAATGCCAAATCTTGCAATCACACCTGAAGAGGCAAAAGGATTGGTAGCATTCTTGAAGCATATGAGTAGTATTGATACAAATGGTTTCCCTAGAAACTTCTCCAAAACAGTTGAACAATTCAAGCAAGGAGGAACCAATGCTCGCTAGTATTAAAACACATGAATTAAAGTATGAATCTCAAAAACTAGGAATGATGTATTTTAGAGTTGCTATTATACTCTTTGGTGCACAGCTTCTTATGGGGCTGATCGCAGCATTCCAGTTTCTTGTTCCAGGATTCTTGTTTGAAATCTTTGACTTTTCAGTTGCCAGAATGGTGCATATCAATGCTCTAGTAGTTTGGATGCTTTTTGCTATGATCGGATCAGTCTATTATATGATACCAGATGAAACAGGCATTGAAGCTGTCGGTGTAAAAATCGGCAAGATAGCCTTTTGGGTATTGACTGTAGCGGTTACTATCGTTGTTTTAGTCTATATCTTTGTTCAGATTGGAGCAGGTACAGAAGCAACTATTTGGTTCATTAATGAGGGGCGAGAATATATTGAAGCACCACGATGGGCTGATATCGGTATTGTTGTTGTTGTCCTGATTTTCTACTGGAATGTTTTTGCTACTTTCATGAAGGGGAAGCAGACTGGCATCATGATGGTTATGGTTGCCAACTTGATGGCACTTGCTGGTCTCTATCTGACAGGCATGTTCTTTACAGATAATATCTCTATGGATCAATTCTGGTGGTGGTGGGTAATACACCTTTGGGTTGAAGCTACTTGGGAAGTATTCGTAGGTACATTGGCTGCGTATGCATTGATCAAAATCATCGGTGCCAAGCGTGAAATTGTTGAGATGTGGCTATGGATCGAAGTATTGATGCTCTTTGGTTCAGGTGTCCTTGGTATGGGTCACCACTACTTCTGGATCGGTACTCCTGAGTACTGGTGGGAGATTGGTGCACTATTCTCAGCACTGGAGCCAGTTCCATTGGTTGCGATGTTTGTTCATGTCCTCTATGACTGGGGTAAAGAGCAAGGTCTTGCAGAAGCAGAAGGCGATGGAAGCGGTCATGCATTGAATAATGGTCCAGCTATGGCTTGGATCGTGACTAATGCTTTTGGTAACTTCCTAGGTGCAGGTGTTTGGGGATTCTTCCACACTTTGCCACAGGTTAATATATATACACATGGTACGCAGTTTACTGCTTCACATGGTCACTTGTCATTCTATGGTGCTTATGCAACAATCCTAATCGGGATGATGTATATGGGTCTCCAGGGAACATATGGAATTAAGCATATGAAAATGACATTCAAGTCCAAGATGGGAATTTTCCTAACCACTTTCGGTGTACTTGGAATGGGTGTCGCTCTATTGATCTCAGGATACGAGCAAGTACTTGTTGAGAGAGCTGAACTTGGAGCAACTTGGAATGCATTCTTTGTAGCACAAGAACTCCCTTGGTATATTCAAGGTCAGCTATGGAGATTCATCATGGGTATTGTAACCTTTGTAGGATTTATCTATCTTGTCTGGGATCTGCTTACTATTGGTAAGCAGGCCAAGCAGGCGCAAGAAGCTAAAGCATAAATATCAGATACGGGTTTGCCCGTATCTCAATACCTAAAGGAGGATACAAATGTTTTTTGAACCATTCACAGATGTTGTGCCTAGCTTTTTCGGCTGGCTCAATCAGGGACCTTTGACTTTAACAATCTTTTTACATACGATAATCGTATTACCGATGTTCTGGATCTACTTCCAAGAGAAAAAGAAGTTAGAAGAGGCTTAATAGTCAATAGATTTTGTTGTCTGGGTGACTGGACTAGTTTTGTAAAGATGAACTCCACCAAAGAGTTCATCTAAAAAAAGGAGCAAGAATGAAGTTAAATAAGTTATTAAGTGTTGCAGCTGCGACATGTGTGGCAGCAACTATAGCAACAGCAGGTACATCAAAGATGGACTTTGCTCAGAAATTTGAAAAAGAGTGTCAAGGATGTCACGGACCTATACACCAAGGTGGTGTTGGTTCTGACCTTAGACCTAAAGCTCTCAAAAAACAAAATGCAGAGCAACTTGCTGAAAAAATCATGAATGGTGTTGATAATACTGCAATGCCAGCTTGGAACACAACATTCGCTAAAGATGATGCAGCTGGTATGATCAACTGGTTGATGGATTGGAAGAATACTGTTGAGTTGACTTTGGATCTTGATGAAGTTAAGGGAACATGGACTAAATTGGCTGATAGAGAAGCATTGGCTAAGAAGTATCCAGTTTCAAAAGATGGTAAACTTGACTATAAAGGTGCTGAAGTTAAAAATGTAAAAGATATTACATTTGCAACTGAGAGAGATGCATCTTTGGTTGACTTCATTGATTCAACAAGTGGTGAAGTACTTTCTCGTCACAAAGCTGGTTTTGCAGTACATGTGACTGTGACAAATAAAGCTAATCCTAGATATGCTTACTCTATCTCTCGTTCAGGTAAACTCTCTATGTTTGATATCGGAGCTCCAGGACAGCCGACATTGGCAACAGTACAGGTTGGACAAGAGTCTAGAGGTCTTGCAGTATCTCCAGATGGTAAATATGTAATCGCTGGTAACTATAACCCAGGTGGTGCAGTTCTTTGTGATGCTGTGACACTTGAGCCACTCAAAGCATATGATACTAGCCGTGTTATTGACCCTGACGGAAATATTGGACCTTCAAGAGTTGCATCACTAGCTGATACTCCTTATGGCCCATACTTTGCAATGGCACTTAAAGATGGTGGACACACTTATATTATTGATTACTCTAAAGAGGGCTTCCCAATCGTTGGAGATATTCCAAATATTGGTAAAATCCTTCATGACGCATTCTTGAATGAAGATGAGGGTGAAGACTTTGGTCGTTACTTTATGATCGCTTCTCAAGGTTCTGATGTTGTAGGTATCGTTGACTTCAAAGACAAAGTACTTGCAGCTAAAGTTCACACAGGTGACAAATCTAAGCCACACCCAGGTCAAGGTTCATCTTGGTTCTCAAAAGGACAAAAGAAACAACTTCACGCTACAGTTAGTATGAATATTGGTTCTGTTGTTATCTGGGATTCAGACTGGAAAGTTGTTAAAAAAGTCAAAACAAATGGTGGTGGTCTATTTATTGGTACAGCACATGATACTCCATACCTATGGGCAGATAATGTACTTGGCAAGCCAGAGTTTTACAACGAAGTTCACCTAGTCAACAAAGATACTCTTGAGACAGATAGAATTATCAAAGTTGGTAAAAAAGAGGGTCAACTTATTGATGCTAAAACTAAAAAAGTTCTCCAAACTTGGGATGCTACACAGCATGCAAAAGTAGCAGTTAACGAAAAAGCATTTGGCAAAGAGACAATTTTACCTATGCCTGATAAAATTGGAGCTGCAGTAAAAGATCCAGTTCAGCCTAGACTACTTCACGCAGAGCCTGCTAACCACGGTAAGTGGACAATGATCTCTGAGTGGACTACTGGTAGAATCGGTATCTATAACTCTAAAACAGGTGAGTTT
>QMKU01000058.1 GCA_003646525.1 Campylobacterota bacterium | reverse complement strand
GATAAGATTATAAAAGTAGAGTCAATAGCTGTAACGGCTATAGTAGTAGAGGAAGTAGCAGTTACTTCTGAAGTCAATCCAGATAAGATAGTAGCTGTAATAACGCCTAGATCACCAGAGAAAGTAGTATTAAATGTAGGCCCGCCTGGTAACCCTGGTGATCCTGGTGATCCTGGTGATAAAGGGGATAAGGGGGATAAAGGTGATCCAGGGGATGATGGTTATACCGGTGAGGATGGGGCAGACTTTGCTCCTGATGAAGTAGGGCCAGCTAGTGGTAGGTCAGCTTTTGATTCAGCCCTTAAAAACTTTGCATACTTAGAGGATGATACAAGTCTTATATTTTTTAAGTTATCTGATACAGTAGGTGATTGGTCTGCTGGTATGACTTTTGGAGTTGGACCGGAAGGACCGGAAGGACCAGAAGGAGAATATACTGGAACAACAATCTGGGGTGGTACTAGTCTGCCTGCGGAAGCACAAGTTGGTGACATATTCATTTATGGAATAACAAGGTGGAGTTAGCATGTCTTTAACAACATACGGGGAAACTTTTGCTCTTAAAAAACTTTTTGGGGAGTCAGTGCCATCAAGAACTTCTAATTACTTAGGCCTGGGCTTCGGTAGTGATGCAGATGGGATTTTATCAGAGATATCCGCGGTAGGCTATTCCAGAACTAGTATTGCTGTAGCTGACTGGTCAGTAAGCCTAGGCACTGTTGTAAACTCTGTGGCAGTAAACTTAGCATCTACTTCAGAAAGCTTTGGAAGTCCTACGTCTTGGGGTATTTTTGATACTCAAACTAACGGAAATTGTTTATTTACGGGGGTTATAAACCCAACAAAAGAAATAGGACTTAATCAGCAGATATATTTTCCGGTAGGAGAACTAAATTTAACTTTAGAGCCTATAAGTAGCGGCTCTGGTTTATCCGAATACTGGAGAGGCTTAGTATTGAGTGATTTAGTTGGCAAAACAAATACTACCGCACCAACTATGTATGTTGGTTTTTCTAGTGCTGATATAACTTCCGTTATAACTGGTGAAAGTTTTGTAAATGGTTACGCTAGGAGTTTATTTGGTACTGCTGAGTTAGTTACAGACTCAACTAACAAAGCAGTAACTAAAAATGCTACAGTTATAACTTTTACTATAACTGGACCCTGGGAGCCTAATTTAATAAGGGTATTTATATCAGATAGTGCCACTCTTAGCGCTTCAGAAAACTTATTATTTGTTGGGACTATCCCGTCTATGAGTCCTGACTCAGGAGATATCGTTGAGATAGAAATAGGCGATTATCTTATAACTATGGAGTAGCTCATGGCCTTTACTAAACTTACTGCTGGAAACTTATTAAATCACTTCTTTGGTAAAACTGTGTATACCCCTGTTACTTTATACCTTGGTTTATCTACCACCACTGGTGGAGACAATATAAGTGAAATAAGCTCAGGAATAGGCTATGATAGAATAGCCACCTCTGAAGCTGATTGGGCTGCCGCAGATATTACAGGTAATGCCACAGTAAGAAATATTTCTACTTTTAATTTTACACAGGCTACAGGGAACTGGGGAACTATACGAGAAGCTGTTTTATTCGACTCTCCTACTATAGGCACGGGTAATGCCTTAGCCAGAGCAGATGCCTCTAGTGATAAAATAATATCAACGGATGATATTGTTATCATACTACCAGATAAGCTATCATTTATTCTTTTTTAAGCGGGGGCATATGCAGCTTTTACAAGGTGGAACGCAGAGTGAACTACGGAAATGTGATAATTTTATTATTGCTGTTTCTGAGCTTGGCGTATCCGTGTATAGGCTTGATACGAATATAAGTCTCGGCTATTGCCTATTAACAGGAACTGTATCTGCAGACATACATCATACTGGAGTGTATATTTGTTCTACTTCAGAAATTTATTTTTTACCAATTAATAGTTTAAGTGGTGATAGCACAGCTAGTTTACAGCTTTTAAGCATAACTCCTAGTGGGAGCATAGTTAAACTTTGTGCAGAAAAAAAGTATTTATCTTATATAACATCCACTGAAGTATGCGTAGTTAAGCTATCAGACTTGTCTTCTAGATTTTTATCCCTTCCTGGTGTTTTATATTTAGACTCATATACAAATTATATTGCCTTTGCAACTAATACAAATGTGTATACTTTCTGTGCTTTTGCTCAAGACTTCTCATTATCTAATTGTTTTACTCCATGTAAACGATTAGAACCCTCTATACCTTCTTTGACTTTAAAAAATATTAGCCAAGGCTACTTCGAAGGGGCTGGTGAAAATATTATTTATGCTACTGACCCTTCCTTAGGCACGTATACAGGTTTTGTATTTGGTGATTATATAGAAAAAAATTCATTGGTTGGGGCCAATGTTTACAGAAATGATGCTACAACTTCGGAAGGTGTATACTTACGTTGGTCTATACTGCATTTCCCATCACCAACAGGTGTCCATATAGAATTTAATTTACCTTTAGTAAATTCAGGGTTTGTAGGCGTATCTTATAAAAACTTTTATTACTCTTATAGTGATGATACTATTGAAATAACTTTCCCTAATGGCAAGCTATCTAGTGCTACTATAGGGGAGGTAATGGTAAAAGCACATCCACAGTTTAGAGCTAATTATTCAACAAGTGGTATTTATAATAATCAAGCCATATCTGTGGAATATGGTGGAGCGTATATCTATTTTACTTTACCAGTACCTAATTATGAATTTAGAATGTGCCAAGTCGCTTCTTTAAATGGTATGGAGCAGGGTGATAAGATTTATGGTTGGGGCTATTATAGTATATATAAGGATGGAGACCCAGCTGGTACATATAATGATAGAAAATTAGCCTTATTTATATATAATAAAGTCACTTTAGAAAAAACAGTTATACAAGATCCACCATTTAGATCTGAGGTTATGTTAGCCATACTAGACGAAGTTAATGGGGGTATAAATGCTTATCCAGGTAATTACTTTTCTACTATATATGCTTGGAATGATTTCTATGTAAAAATAGATTCTTATTATACTATGACTGAGTGGGGAGTTAGCGGTGTAGCTAAGAGAATTGATTTATTTACTTTAGATGACTCTACAGATACCTTTACTACCCTAGCCTCTTATGACTGGCCATGTGCTGCTGGTGCACATTATGCTCCAATTGTTAATAGCACTTGGTCTAATCTATATCTATACAGAGACTATGAACTGCAGGTTTTAACAGCTTCAGTTATACAGCAAATAGACTATTTAGACATATCCGCGATTAGCTATAAGGGTGGACTAGCCGTTGCTTCAACTGGTGAAGGTATTAATACAATGGGTATAACCGGCTTTTGGCCTCAATGGTTTCCAACTACTGAAGAAGTTTTAAGTCTTGACCTAGAAGACTCACAGGAGGGTGAAACCCTACTAGCGTATGCCACAGCTACAGAGAGTAGGGTAATAGATATATGAGTGTAATGTGGGAAGGCGCCATAGAAGTTTTATTTGCAAGAGATGATGAATATGACTCTGCACCTAAGTATGCCATAGCAAGGTATGTGGATAGAATAAATGTTTTTAATATAGCTACACAAGAATTGATTAATTTCTGGTTTGGTAATTTTGTAGCTATGACAATATGGGATGAAGATGACATAAATGGTAATAGGGTTAATTTAATAGATGACCAGGGAGCAATTTTATTCTTTTTATTTGGTAGGTATGATGGAGATTCTATTACTGTTAATGAGTCAACTTGGACATCTGAGAATAGAATAGGATTTGCATTTAATATTGATTATGAACAACCTGATTATATATTCTCTCATAAGGCGACTGAGACCGCTGAATCTTTTTCAGCGCTAATTACTCCTAATGCATATTATAATAAGTATAATACATCTAAAGATATTTCAGTTTATACTCAATACCCTCTTACTAGCTCTTTATATCTTACAAGGGATAAAAGAATATCATACATTGATTCTGTGGCTTTACCAAGTAGAATAAAGAAAATATCATACCTAGAAGATGAGCAATTTGGAACTAGCAACTGGGGTAAAACTTATTGTAAGGTTAGGTCTGCAGATAATGTAGTCAGAATATACATGTGGGATGGCTATGACTTAACATATAGCGACGTCCCAAGACAGCATAATGGTAATACTGTTATTAAGTATATTCTAGATAATGAAACTCTAGTGATGACCTTTTCTGACACTTATTTATGTTATAAATATAATAGTGGTTCAGGTATTTTTGAACAAGACTTAGCTTTTAATCCTGGTGATGATATTCTACCTTCTTCTAACTTAGTGGTTATTAATGAAGTGGCGGGTGTGGCTGTCGCTATGAGTGCAACAGATATATACATAGTATCCTTAACAGATGGTTCTTATGACGTAGTAGCTGCAGGAATGACCGCTTACTACTCTGCTTCTGATATTTTTAACGGGGGGTCAGGTAAGCCTTATTTTTATTGTTATTTAGGCAAGTATGGGTCTAGGTATCATAAGGATTTATTTGTTATGGACATAGTTACACATGCTGTGTCTATATATCCAATTTATGAAGAGTTACAGACAGTTTATTTACCACTTGCAATATCCTGTGGCCTTTTTGAGCCTGAAGGTGATACAGTTACTTCTATATCAACTTCTGGAGATATACATAGCTTTTCTCTTGGCATAGCCCTAAATATGTTTGTTAATACGGAGTATGGCGGCCAGTATACCGCTGCACCAATGATATATCATTTAGACGTAGATACTGGAGAACCTACAGTAGCAATACATCCTTTTCATGATTATAATCTTGGTATGGGTATACCGAAGAATAAAATGTGGGCTAGGAAAGATTGCTTACTCCTAGGCCCCTATAGTAATTACGATGGAGTTTTTGATTTTCACGCTGACCCACCTATTCTAGTTAATCACATACAATCACATGCCTTAACCGTGGCTCTAGCCATAGGGGATGACCTAGATAAGCATACAATCTTCTTAAATAAAGATAGTGCTTATACAGAAACTTTTGCTATATCTGATTGGCAGTATACATTTATACCTTTTCTTATCGAGAATATTATAGGCCATGTATATTTACAAAAGTTTGTAGTTCTATTAATAGAGTCTACGGATGCTAAGATTTATGTTTATGCATTATCTAAAGAAGCTAATAATAAAAGGGGTAAGTTTACTACTTGTATTGCCGCGGGAGTTGATCAGCTTTTACCTACACCTAATACTGTAGTAGGAGAAGAATTCAATATACAGCCTAATTATTTAGAAAATATATTTTATAGGGATGTAACTGCTCTTGATATAGTCAGTATACACCATACTAGAACTTCCCAGACTAATTCTTTTATTTTAAAAAGTTCAAGTGGCAAAAATATTATCCTAGGTATAGGGGATATGCGTGGTTAATTATTCTACAACCGGTGGTAAGTTTATTCTAGTTAATTTTTTAGGCCTAACAGTAGACCTAGATATTAGAGCTGAGTATACTACTTTTAGTAATGGATTCATAGACTATAGTGGTGCTATAACTTCTACCTTAATAACAGATACTTCAAAAACAAATTTAGAATTACTATTTTCTCCTGGAGCAGAGTACGTATGCTCAGCAAGCCCGCCATATGAGTTAAGTACAGTAAGCTTAGCTAATCAAGTAAGCTTTGAAGCATCATCATCTTCTACGTCTATTTTTGGTCTTAGTCTTAATTATATAACTTATCTTAACTGCGGTATGGTATCTGATCTTACAGCTTATGTCACTACAGAAAATGTAGCTAAGGTAGGCTACACTGGTGATATTATTTTTACTAAGAAGTTAGATAGGCTTAGTATATTTATTACTACTACTGGTTTATTCTGTTGGCACTCCGGTAGGTCTAAGCTTATTAGCAAAGTATTATTTAACATTGTAAGTGCTGTATGGCAAGAACCTTATTTTTTATTGGGTACTACACTTGGCTTATACACAATTAATTTAGAAAGTATCTTAAACTTAGTTCAACCAACACTTCTTTTAAATTCAGTATCCTCCCCTAGTTTAACTTTTGATAGCATTACAAAGTTATCAGTAGATAAAAATGAAGTTGCAATATTTTATTCTACTGGTTTTGATTATTTTAAAATAGGATTAGCTGTGGCACCAGCATATATTACTGGTGTTAACTTAAGTGGTGAAATTTTAGATGGTCAAGTAATCTATATAGAATTTGGAGAAGTTAAAAAAGCGTCTATACCACTAGTGTCTAGTTCTATAACTGGTGCAGTATCTATAAATAGCTTAGTAGAGGCACAAGAAGCCATAGGCCACCAAACTTTTATAACAGAGACTTTAGCCTATTATAACAGAAATTTATATATTTGTGATACTTCAGGTGAGACTATTTTTGTTATAGACATAGCTGGAGCTTCAATAGAGGGCGGAGATCCTTATTTTGTAAATTATGGTAAAGCAGTTGAATGCGGCTTGTCTGGGGATATTTTTTGGTATTTAGAGTATATGAGCAATTATGATTCTGTAAATCCAGTTTATGTAGAAGAAGACCCTCCAGGTACACCTAATCCTGGTTCGGCTAATGAAACATGGGTAGCAGCTCTGCATACATACAGACTTGTAGAAGATGGAATAGATTCTACTTTAACTTTTATAGATTCTATAAGAATTGAAACTTGGGATACCACCATTACGTATAACTGGAATAACATAACCAGTGATGTATATGATTATGTTGCATTCCCTCCTAAAGTTATTGGTTTTGAAAATGGGGCTCCAGTAATACCTTTATATACTAGAGAGACTCAAGAAAGGTTTATAGCTAGTGAAGGATATTACTCTTCTACACGCGGGACAACAGGCATATTTTATAAGCTTACTTTCGATAGCTCTACTGGTGTGATAACTGAGAATAAAAAACTTCTCAATAATTCATGGTGGCCTGCTTTAAGGTTTAGGTCTTACCATTACTTATGGAATAGATCATTCACTTTTAAGTACAATGGAGAGTATGTTTATATTGGTAAATTAAAAGGTAGTTATACCACTCATAGCAGTTCAACTTTGGAAGCGCCTAGCTCTCAGTTTAAGCTATTATCCTATGATATCGAGGCTTATGACAAGGATATTCCGGTTACGCCTACAGTCACTAGTCTTAGAATAGAATATGACGACTACTTAGAGTTCTTAGACATAGAGATGGTAGATGAAAAAAGATTTTGTGCTATAGCTAGAGGCACGGATAATGATTATTACATTATGCTAGTTAGATTCCCGGATACTACTAGAGCAGAGGAAGAGGTATTTAAAGTTATAGGTGAACCTATCCTGGTAGAGAGAACTTACTTAAGTACAGCAGAGATATCTGG
>QMKU01000057.1 GCA_003646525.1 Campylobacterota bacterium | reverse complement strand
TTCTGTCTCGAAATTACCTCCCCACCGATAGGCAGGGATACGGGCAAGGCAAACCTCAAAGAGGGTGTCCTCTACTGTCTCGAAATTACCTCCCCACCGATAGGCAGGGATACATCGGGTGAATGCGCAAAAAACTAGAGGCATACGCGTCTCGAAATTACCTCCCCACCGATAGGCAGGGATACACCGTCAAATACGATGCTTTAGGGGCGAACTTATCTTCTAAAAAAGCTAAACAATGAAAAATTATAGAGCTTGAACATAGGTTTCATGGGAGTTGAGACCACAAATAGAAAAAAGTTCTCAAACCTATATGTCTGAACATGTCGATCTGTAGCAAAATAGTGCCCTAAACTCCCTGAAAGCCCCATGAAGTGGCACCTATGCTCTCTGAAAAAAATCGCAAACCTCAGCTCTGAAAAAAACAGATAGTACTATTTCCTAATTTTAAACAAATCTCAAGAAATAATAAGCCCCAAAAATAAGCATTTGAAACTTAGAAAAAACTAAAAGTTTGCAAACCCTAAAGACCAAGAAGCAAAACAAGAGGTTTGCAAACTTTTAAATACATAATCAAAAATTATAACGCCTGTAATACGGACTTCGCTATTTTCAAAAAGTTTGCAAACCATTTTCAGACAAAAATAGAACTCAAAAAAAGTAAATAGCATCCTGTTCAAACGGTGCAGGCTCATCACCCAAACTCCAAGACTTCTCTATACAATTTCTGCATAGATTGTAGAAACGCAGTGAATCCTCTTTGGGCTTGAGAAGCTTCAGTAGCTCATCTTCTAGTTTATTGAGTTGTGACTTGCTCTTCACCTGTATCTCAAATACAGAGTAGTTCACCCGTTTCCCAAAAGCCTCCAGAGCTTCACCTACTTTTCTTCGTCGTCTATCGTCTGGTATATCATATGCTACTACAAAACTCTGCATTAGTATTTTCCTATAAATGGTTTGTATCTCTCTTCTCCACGAACATGACGAGCCAACAGATAGGCTTGCTCCTGCAATATAGTCTCCACCTTCTTGGAGGCTTTTTTGTGTTTGGTATAAACACCCAAACGCTCTTTTACATTTTGAACGATGAGCCGACAGGAAGCTTCGCTCAATCTTCCTTTTTTATCTATCTTCAGTGGTTCATTTTGGTTGATCATAGATATGATAGCTCTATCGACAACAAAAGCCCTAAACTCCTCTACTAGATCATAGACCAAGGTGGGCTTCCCATCCTGCATAGTGTGCAAAAATGAGATATGCAGTGCAAGTCCCGCCTTGAGGAGGGCATGTTGGATGCGTGCGTAGAGTATCGCATATCCATAGTTGAGAGAGGCATTGACCAGATCTTTTGCACCTCTGTTTTCTCTGCCTTTGAAGTTGCTTTTCTCCTCTATTATGACTACTAGTGACTGCCAGTATAGTGTACTTATCTCCCCCTCATAACCCATAAGCTGGGATGTGCTACTGGCACCCTTTATATTCACTTTTATCTTTTTCTCTATCTTTTTTATGTTTGCGCCTACATCATTGTGATAGCGGTCAAGATACTTTAGGTAGTTGAGTTGGTTTTTTGACTTACCTAGTATGAAGCCCTTTGCCAATATGAGTGCTTTGTTTTGCTGTATGATCTCCAACTGCATTAGTGCCATTTTCGGGTATGTATTCCTCGATGAGTACAGAGAAGCAAATGGTGCATCATGTCCATCTACAAAATCTATGGCTATATCCTCTCTAGCACACAAGTAGACCATATTGGAGCTGATAGAGATAGCCTTGCCTGCTATGATGATATGTTCACACTGTTTTTTTGGCATCTTGGCGACTACTTTGCCCTTGAGTTTTATCGTAATACTGTTTTTACTCATACCTAGATAAGCTCCAAACTGACTCACATAGAGTACAGAAGTAGCAGCAAATGACTTGGCATACTTCTGCTTGCTTCTTTTGAGTTTCTCTTCACCTTTGGTGTAGGACTTGGTAGCTAGGTACTTCTCGAAACCTTTGGAGACGATTCGCTCTATGGTCTCTTTGTGTTGCGTTATCGATACCTCTTTGAGTAGATATAGTGACTCAAACGGCTTTTTGAAGTCCTTTTTGTTTTTGAGTTTTCCCTCTTTCTTTTTTAGGTACACATACTGTGCAGAGGCATCTATGAGCCCATTGTATAGCAGTTTGAACTGAGAGGATTTTGGGTCTATGATCTTCAGGTAATAGAGAGTCAGACCATCCAAAAATAGATTGATCTTTTTGACGAACTTTTCAGGCTCTTTTGCCTCTCTGGCTATCTCGAAGAGTTTGGAGATCTTTTTTTGCAGTCTCTCGTTGTCTATTTTGACCTCTTTGTCTCTGAAATATACTCCGAGAAAACCAAAGCCCTCCCTGAAGAGATTTGCCTCATAGCTCTTCTCCTCTCCTAGTGTCAAGGATAAACTTTCTAAAAATTCCTTTAGCTTCCGTACAGGCTTCTCTATCTGATCCCTTTTCTTGAAAAATAGTACAAAATCATCTGCATAACGGACAAACTCTATCTCTTTTCGCTCTATGTATCTATCCATCTCATTTAGGTAAATGTTACTTAGTAGAGGAGAGAGTATATCCCCTTGGTGTATACCCTCATAATGCTCCACATAATCTCGATGCTTGAAGCCACCATTTTTCAGATATAACGATATGAGTCGCACTATCTTTTTGTCTGCTATCTCTCTATCTAGCAGGCTTAGCAGTCTGTCGTGATCAATAGTCTCAAAAAAGTTCTTTATATCTGTCTTGTATACCCAAAAGTAACCACGATTTATGAAGTCTCTACAGCGATTGATGGCTCTTGTAGCACTCTTCTCTTTTCTATAGCCATAGCTCTTGTTTGACATCTGCTCATCAAAGTATGGATCTATAGCATCCACCAAAGCTCTCTGCACTACTTTGTCACGCAGAGAAGCCAATGCTATGGGGCGAGTCTCTGTTTTATCTTTGGCTATAGTTATTTTTTTGATAGGTTGTGGTGCATAATTGCCACTTGCAAGTTCTTGGTGAAGCTCCTCTATATTTTTGAGACTATCTGCTTTGAATTTATCTAGGAGTTCTTTGTCTATGCCAGAACTTTTTGACCTTATGCTCTTGAGAGCCTCTGCTAATGAGGCTTTTGAGAAGATAGAATCGTAGTGAGTTTCTAACATTTATTCTAATTCATCTAAATATTTTACAACTCTATTATAAAATTTCTCAGGTCCGCTTTTGCTTTTTACTATCTCTTTGATTGCCTCTTTATCTTTGATATCTCCTTCGTACTCTTTGATCTTTTTTATCATATTTGCATCTCTCTTCTTGAGCTCTTTTAGCTCTTCTACTAGAAGATCAAAGCCATCAAGCCCTGCTTTTTTCTCCTGCTTTTCTCTCCTTTTTTGCTTATCTCTATGCGCATCACGCTCTTCTCTAGTCCACTCTGCAAACTGTCCATACCCAACATTGGTTTTGGCACCTATGCCAAAAGTTTGCACAAGCTCTATGAAGAGATTCTCTTTCTCTTCAGATGTAGCCAACTTAGAACTCTTCAAGTCAAAATTAAACTCAAA
This sequence comes from Campylobacterota bacterium, assembly GCA_003646525.1. Taxonomy (GTDB): domain Bacteria; phylum Campylobacterota; class Campylobacteria; order Campylobacterales; family Sulfurovaceae; genus SZUA-451. The sequence goes on along the minus strand of QMKU01000057.1, from coordinate 3,836 downwards.
GGTAACCTCAGGGGCGACCTTGACAAATCGTAGAGGTATGGGGTTTTTCAGAGGGTCATCTCCGTGGGGAGCTAGGTAGTCATCCTGAAGCAGATTGCCATTGGTAGCCACTACTCTAGCTTCATAAAATATATCTCTCTCATAGATACTTTTTGGCTCTTGAGTATCAGCATCTATGCCTTCGAATATCTCTCTCGCCAATGCATCGACATCCAAATCACTTTTTTTTATTAAGTCTCTGATGAAACTATGTTTTTCTTTGGTATATGGGTCGCTTTGCCCCTCCATAGGCAGAGCAAAAAAAGAACGCAACATCCCCTTGACCGAACTACCCTGAATAATAGGCAGACCTGTAGTGTGATCAAAATAAAAGCCTATCTTGGCATCATAGTCACTGCTTAGACCGTGAGCATAACCAGAACCTATCAATAGACCGGGATAAACTGTCTTGAGTCTAAAGCTATGTTTTGCACCCATGGAGTCATCTTTTGCATTTACTCTCAATAGTTGATCCATAGTACTCTTTATATGTCTATCATCATCACCTTTTTCATACATCTTCTTATAAAAAAGCCATCCTAAATTTGCTTTTGACATAGTAGCCCCCTATACCAGTTTGTAGGTGCGAATAGCTAGCTTCAAGGCGACAGCAGCATTTTCGACCTTTGCTCTCGTTGACTTCTCTACTCTGTTGTTGTTGATGATACTGCAACCTATGATCTTTTCTATAGCTGTTACTACTTTTTCTCTCTCTTTCTCAGCCTTTGAATTGGCATTGGCATAGAAAAGAACAGTAGCCAAGAGCCCTGCCTGACGCATACTTGCGCCAAAAGAGGCTATGTAGCCATTGAACTGCTTTGCTACTTCTCCGTCATTGTTGGCTATATTTAGCGCTTCTATGGCTTTGATGGCAAGTGGAATGTATGTGTCTATTTGCTTACTCATGATCTATACCTCCTTAAATGTACAAATACCATAACCTATAGAGGCATTTGCACCTATGTGTATGGTGTCATTGTCAGTTAGGTAGCCAGAAAATCTCTCAAAGGCATTTTGAAGTTTTGTCTCATCAGCTTTGTTGAGGTAATTTGGCTCAGATATAACTGTAAAAAACTTACTCTTTCGAGGTAGAACTTCTTCATAAAAAAGGTTTTTGGACTCTCCGTTTTCTAGTTGGTTTCTTGCTATTACAGGTAAGTCTTTTAGGAGTTCATCGTAAGTTGTATTTGGAACCAGTGCCACAGGCGAGCCTACTAGCTCCTCAAGAGCAGAAAAATCATAACCTGAACTTGTTTTTGCTTGCTCATCCTCTATAGTTGGTGTCCCATTTGCTACAAGTATATCCAAAGCAATAGAGCTTGCAAACTTCTCTAAATCTTTTCTATTTTTCAACTCAAGCCCGAAAGTATCAGCAAAATCAAGCAGCTGCCCTATACTCTTGGGTGATACACAATGACAATATGGGTTCAAGTCTGATCTCATCGGTATAGAGAGCAGATGAGAATCTATAAATCTTACTTTTCCTGAGTTATCTTCATCTCCAAAAATGTAAGAGATGAAGTTTTTACTATCTTCAATATTGTGCTTATAAGTACAATACTCTTTGATGGCACCTTTGAGTGAAGAGCTATGAATGGTCGGATAACCTGTAATAGCATCTCTTTGGATCTGCTTATCTATGATCCCAAAGTTTGCATCTCCGCTTCCTACATGAAGTGATGTTTTGTTTTCTATGATGTAGAGTCTGTTTTTGAACATGTTAATTTCCTTTGATTGTGAAGTATCTGTTTATACCTACGCTTTGTAGGTGTTTTTGATCTAAAAGCATTTCTAGTTTTTCAATCTCTTCCGCAAAGAGTACCGAGCCTTTTTCCAATAGATAGTAGCGTTTTGACTTTTTGCCTATTCTCGCATCTGTAAGTTGTCTATAGCTCTTGCGACTTCCTAAAACAAAGTAGCAAAGCTCATAAGCTTCTCTGCTTAGTATAGTTTCAGAGGTCAAGACTATACGAGAATGTTTTTTTGCTTTATGAATACCCGAAAACAAATCATCAAAATTATCTTTAGTTTTTTCTATCTCAAGCTTAAAACCAGATTGGTCTGCACCCAAAGAGACTATGCTCTTTTTTTTCCAATTTACCTCCTGAGAAAATGTTACCACAAATGAAAAACAAGCACTATCTTTAGGGTAGTAACTCTTTTTTCTAAAAAAAGCATCCTCTTCTGCCTTGCCGTCTTTTGATTTTTTGATACCTACAGAGGGAACCTCTTCAAAAAAATCAGAGTAGTTCTTCTGACTTTGATGAGATATAAACTCAACTACTGAACTCTTTTTCGCATCAAATCTATCTAAAATAAAAGCTTTTTTCTGACCAGCCCCAAAAGAGATATCACCCTCGATCTGTTTCAGCTCATAAGGCTCATCCTTTGCATTGGCTACAAAGTACTCTCCCTCATCATCGACAAAGAGAGGAGAGATGGACTCTATAATACTCAAATCAATACCCCTCTCATAAGAGAAGGCTTCTGTACCCACCAAAGCCTTGGCTTTGTCATAGTTGTCATCTTGTTTTCCTCTACCCCTACTATCTACCCATTCGCCTTTTTTGTGCATGGTTAAGTTGCCATTTTGAATGAGTAGTGTTTTTCTCAGCATTCCCAAAAGTGCTGTCTGTTGTGGAAACTGTGTAGAGGTGGCACTGTACCTGCTAACGGCTCTTGCTTTGTCTTGTTTTTCCTTGTTCTTTATCTTCTTGATGCGACTCTCGTCAGCCCCGAAGGTATACTCACCGCCAAAGAAAAATGGCTCTAGTGGTTTCAGCGTCATCTTGTATGTGTAGCTCATCTGTCACCTCTCAATATTTTGATAGTTGATAGCATAGAGAATAGTCTCTTTTGCTCCTCCTCTTTTGCTCCCAATGCTTCCATAAGTACCTGAATCTCCCCTAGACCCTTTGCGAACTTGCTCTTGTGTATATCTTCATTGAATATATTTTCAAAAGTACTACCGATACGCTCTTGCGGAATAGACTCGAAGACCTTGCTATACTGCTCTAGCTTGTGATGTACGGCATGAGGTAGCTCTGTCTCTTTGCTGAGTACGCTCTTGGTAAGCTCCATAAACTTACCATAAGCATCTTCATTTTTACCTACACAAAACTCAAACGACTGCCCACTATGCTTCTGTATGGAGACAGCGACAGCATTTTTACCTTTATAGTTTTTGGCAACCTCGAAGAGAGTATCTCTTGACTTTTCAAGTGCTTCATAGAGTGGATACTTGTAGTAGGTGAAGCTTACACCGAAACTGAGAGTACTCTCATCTGTATCTAAGGCATTTTTATAATCTTCACTCAAATTATCCAACAGGTCAAAAACAGTTTTTCCATTATTTAAAAGAGGTGCAAAGATAATCAAATCATCCCCACCTACAAATATTGGCATAGCCCTATAATAATCAATGGTTTTTACTGCCTTTTTATCAAAATCAAAAAGTCTTCTAGAGACTTCTGTGACATCACTCTGCTTCTCTATAAACTTTCCAAGATTATCTCCATCGGCATAGATGATGGCTATATATCTGTTGGCATTGACCATCATATCGTCATCACCGAGAGCTATATCATCGAGAGCCCTAAAAGATGGCTTGCCTCCAAAAGAGGCTTTGGCAAGTTGAGACTCTAAGATGATATCTCTATTTAAAAAAAGTCTCATATAGTCTTCATCTGTTTCAAGTATAGGAGTATGCAACTCTATACTGTCCATTATTTTAGAAATATCAATTATAGGGTTTTTGAACTCTCCTGTAGTCTCAAAGAGATAGGCTTGGATATACT
>QMKU01000056.1 GCA_003646525.1 Campylobacterota bacterium | reverse complement strand
TGTATTTATAGGCATGGTCAGTTTATGGATCGCCTCCTCTTTCATACCTGAGATCAACAAAACGGCTGTAGCTTTTCTCGGTCTAGGTATTTTGATGCTGACAAATATTTTTACGATGAAAGATCTTGGCGGAGAGGGTCAGGCTCTAGGGACACTCGTCTGGTTCGCCATACTTTATGCGATGTCTGTTTATCTCAATAAATTTGGATTTATGGGGTGGATAGGAGACAATGCTGCATCGATGGTAGAGGGCTTGTCATGGCCCGTAACTTATGTAGCGCTTATCATAACTTATGTTTTGATACACTACTTCTTTGTATCGCAGACAGCCCAGATGCTAGCACTTTTCACTGTATTTCTAGGTGTGGCTATCGAGGCAGGCGTACCAGCAGAACTCATGGCCTTGATGCTTCTTTTTGCAACAAACTTCAATGCCATCATTACACCACAAGGATCCTCTGCAAATGTGATTTATGCAGGTAGTGGCTACCTAGAAGCAGGTGAAATATACAAGATTGGCGGTATTGTCACTCTGCTAAACACAGTCATCTTCCTCACAGTGGGCACAGCGTGGATACTGCTAGTGATATAAGGAGCATATAATGAGAAAAATACACTATATGAGTGCCATATCAACTCTGTTTATTCTCGGATCTCAAGTATGTGCAAGTTCGGTCGATATGCACACCAAAACAGAGCAGAGTCCCTCCATAGATAATATTGCCGATGCTTTCACAAAAGGTAAAATAAAAGGTTTGATTCGATATGGGGCTCAGAACCGGAACAACAATTATCATACTATCGAAGATAGTGCCAGTAATGTAGCCGATGAAAGCGTGCAGGCTTACTCTGCATTGGGTGGATACCTTGGATATGAAACTGCACCCCTATACTATACCTCTGTAGGAGCTACCTTTTACACCTCCAATCCTATAGGCAGCAATCCTGACGACAGAAAAGGTCTAGGGGGTCTTTATGAAAAAGATGGCGGACAAGATGCTTATACTGTTTTGGGCGAAGCTTTTGTGAAGTTCCAAAAAGATGTGCATCTCGTCAAAGTAGGACGGCAGGAGATGCCAAGCTATCGATTTGTCTCTCTATCTAATATTCGTATGACACCCTTTACCCATGAGGGTATGATCTATGAAAATACTTCCATCAAAAACTTGCAACTTAATCTTGCTTATATTAGCAGTCTCAAAGATAGAAATGATATTGTTTTTCGGGATATGGTCAGGTCTGCGCGTGTCAAAACTGGCTGTGGCGCTGTGGATGTTACGGGGCAATGTATCGATACAGGATCAGAAAATAACATAAGAGGATCCTATGATCCAACTCATTATGATTCGAGCGGAAACTACTCAGGCGAAGACAAAGAGATGCCAATGATTGGTGCCATTTACACGCGTGATAACTGGAGTGTAGAGGCTTGGGATTATTATGTGAATGATTTTGTCAATACACTATATCTCTATGGTCAATACAATTTCAATCCTTCTGATGCATGGAAAATCACTCTAGCAGGACAATACAGCAATCAACAGGATGTAGGTAATAGTGTGGCTGGAGATGTAGACACATGGTTCTATGGTCTAAAAGCACAGGCTTCAACATCAAATGGAATGCTCTTTTTCTTTAGTTATAATGAAGTAAGCTACAATGAAAGCTCTTATGATGGAGGAACACTCTTCGTGCGTTGGGGTACACCTCAGATGTTTAACTCTTTTCAAGTTCAAGATTCAGAGCTTGCTGGAACCAAGTCGCTAGGTGTAGGGGCACAGTTTGATCTAGGAGCATTGAAGATACTCAAAAGCACTGTCATTCGTTTTCGATATGCTCAATACAATATGCCCGATGAAGCTTGGATGATAGATGCTGCACAGGACAGGAGCGAAGCGACCTTTGATTTGCGTTACTCTTTTACAAAAGAGTCGAATTTTGGCATCTTTACACAAATGGATGGTCTCAGTATCCAATTTAGAATTGCCTATGATGATTTCGATACAGATTATAACTTTGTTGCGTATCAAAACATACATGGCTACTCTTTTGAGACAGTCAGTGACGATTTTGTAGATGCACGCATCTATATTGATTATGTGTTTTAATCAAAAATGGTGACTTGCGCAGATAAATCTTCTCTCGCTCTTCACCACTTTTGCATATATGGTCAATGCTGTATCCGTCTCTTTTGCAATCTTCATCACTTGACCCAAAACTTCAGGGGCAAATCCTATCAGCATCTCATACTCTTCACCACTCATTCCCATCTCATCACTGATATCTATCAAGGACTCAAATCCCAAATGATTAGAGTCTAACAGTTTGTTGGTATCGCAATAGAGTCCATCGGAGATATCCATGCCGACACGCAAGTATTCTCTCGATTGGCTTATAAATTCTTGTCGGAGTGTCGGTTCAAAAAATCTGGAGTCCTCAGCTATTTTTTTGCCTTGCATCAATTGATCTAAATCTCGTTTACTCTCACCAAGATGACCCGTATAAGCCAGTAAATCATTCACTTGAAGCCCCTTGCGCAACAAGGGATCATCGCTTTTTGAAATAATAGTGATAGAGAGATGGAGCTTGTCACCTCCAACCGTATCACCCCCAATGATTTTGCAAGCATATTCTCCAGCTGTCGCTTCTAAGCTCTGGATCAATTCAGTGATCTCTTTTTCATTCATATATATAGGCAGGGAGATTGATACCAAGGCATAGAGAGGTATTGCATTCATCGCAATGGCATCCGAGAGGTTGATCAACATCGCCTTTTTCCCGATCTGAGCAGAGGTCATCCACTCCCTTTTGAAATGCACATCTTCATGAAAAGCATCCATACTATAGATACTTCCCTCCACTACTGCCCCATCATCGCCAATATATTCCGAATTTAACTGATCAATCAAAAACCCTTCCTTGTCCATGTCTCCTACTTTCGCACTAATTTGGCAAAATTGTAACATAGTTCTCTCTATAATCTATTATAGCCCACTGTCGTGGAAGTGCTTAATCTCAACCGAAAAAAACATTGGCTATAATTAATCCAAATTCAATGCAAAGGACAGAGCAACCATGGATGTTAAAATCTATCAATACGATGCCGTCATTGTCGGTGCGGGTCTGGCTGGTCTCGCAGCCGCCAGAGAGCTAACTGCAGCTGGCAAAAAAACCGCCGTCATCACCAAACTTCACCCACTGAGAAGTCACTCAGGTGCAGCACAGGGGGGCATCAATGCCGCAATTGGACCAGAAGATAGTATAGAACTACACGAATTTGACACAGTCAAAGGTGGTGATTATCTAGCGGATCAAGACTGCGTAGAACTTATGTGCAACAAAGCGCCTGAAACGATCAGATGGGCAGAACGCATGGGGGCTGTTTTCTCCAGAGATGAAAAGGGCGACATTGCTATTAGGCCATTTGGAGGTCAGTCCAAGCCAAGAGCCTGTTATGCCAAAGATCGTACAGGCTTGACACTGCTTCAAACAATTTATGAGCAGGCAGACCGTGCAGGGATTGAAGTCTTTGATGAGTGGTATGCTTCAGATATCATCTACAAGGATGATAAAGTATCTGGTGTTGCTGCTTATGATATCAAGGATAGCAAACCAGCGATTTTCAATGCAAAAGTAGTGATGTTCGCTACAGGTGGATATGGTAGAGCCTTCAAGATCAACTCCAACGCCCATGCCAACACAGGGGATGCACTCTCTATCGTTGCTAGACATGGTTTGCCGTTGGAAGATATGGAGTTTGTTCAGTTTCACCCAAGCGGACTAGGTGGTTCAGGTGTCCTGATCTCAGAAGCTGCGCGTGGTGAAGGTGGTCATCTCCTCAACTCTGAAGGTGAACGATTCATGGAAAAATACGCACCCAACGCGATGGAGCTCGCTTCCCGAGATGTCGTCGCACGCGCCATCACCAAAGAGGTGCTCGAAGGTCGTGGTGTCGGTCCAGAAAAAGATGGAGTATGGATAGATCTGACACATCTTGATCCTGAGATCATTTTGACCAAGCTTCCAGAATTGCGAGAGCTTGCTATCACATTCCTCGGACAAGACATGCTCAAGGAACCTGTAATGATCGCCGCAACAGCGCACTACTCTATGGGTGGTATTCCTGTCGATATCAACTGTCATGTACGAAAATCCCCTACTGAGCTAGTAGAAGGCTTCTATGCAGCAGGCGAATGTGCTTGTGTTTCCGTTCACGGTGCCAATAGACTCGGTGCCAACTCTGTACTCGAAGCATTGCAGTTTGGGCGACATGCAGGTGAAACAATGCTCAGAGATATTGATAATATTGAATTGAGAGAAGCCACAACCAAAGATGCACAAGCAATGCTCGATGAGTTCAACTGGATCAAGACAAACAATGGAAATGAACGAGTTCATGCCTTGAGAGGAGAACTACAACAGGGTATGACAGACAATGCTGGTGTTTTCAGAACGGCAAAATCACTTAAACTACAAGCTTCTGCTATAAAAAAACTGCTCAAGCGCTACAAAAATATTCGTATCGATGACAAGAGTAATATATTCAACACTGAGCTTCAAGAAGCGGTTGAATTGGGTCATATGCTAGAATTTTCACTCTTTATCGTTGAGGGTGGATTGGCGAGAGAAGAGAGTCGGGGTGCCCATTACCGTGAGGATTTCCCAAGCAGGAATGATGAGAAGTTCATGAAACACACCTATGCTTATATGGACAAAGAGTACAATATCACGCAAGAATATTCAGATGTTGTGCAGGGTAAATTTGAGCCTCAAGAGCGAACATACTAAGGAGTAGAAATGTTTACAGAAAAATATAAAAAAATAACCATTAAAGCATTTCGTTTTAATGTGGAGACAGACTACCTTCCTTATTATAAAACCTATGAGATGGAAGTAGAAAACAATGAGCTCATCCTAGATCTGCTCAATCGTATCAAATGGGAGCATGATGGTTCATTCTCCTACAGGCGCTCATGCCGTCACGGCATCTGTGGTTCCTGCTCAATCAAAGTCAATGGCAAACCCGTACTCGCTTGCAAAGAAAATGCTTGGGATATGATTAAACTTTTTGGCGATGAGTTGATCTTTGACCCTCAGAGTAAAAAGAGAGCAGTCAAAGATATGATCATCGACAAAGGAGATTTCTGGGAGAAACACGCTGCTGTCAAGCCTTTCGTCGTGGCAGATATTGATCCTCATCCAGAGAACGAAACCAAGATGTCCATGGCACAAGTGGAAAATTTCCTAGATTCAGACTACTGTATTCAGTGCGGTAACTGTCACTATGCCTGTCCTGCACTTGAAGTCAATGAAGAGTTCTTCGGTCCGGCTGCTTTTGCAGCTGCCTATCGTTTCACTATCGATCCTCGTGATGAAGCAGGAACTGAAAGACTTGAGATAACAGCTCAGCCAGCACAAGGTATCTGGGACTGTGTCAAGTGCTTTGAATGTGCAGAAGCCTGCCCTAAAGATGTCAACCCTATCGAGAAGATCACCAAACTACACAATATGCAGTTTGAGCAAAATGTTGCCCGTCGTAATGTAGCTACTAAACATGCAGAAGGTTTTGTGAAGAGTATCAAGAAAAATGGTTTCTTAGATGAAGCCGATATCGTTCTATACTCTGAGGGTCCATTAGGTATGCATAAGCATGTCAAAACTGCATTGAAGATGCTCAAAGTTGGAAAGATTCACTTCACTGATGCACTTCCGTTTGTAGACAATATGCCAAAGTCTAAAAATCTTGATGAGATTCAGAAACTGATCGAAATCTCACAAACAAATAAATTACCGAAGATATAAGGAGAGACAATGAGCCAATTAAAATATGCACTGTTTACAGGTTGTACAGCTAAACAATCTACACCTGAACTACTCTCCTCTACACTCGCCGTAGCAGAGAAGCTAGGGGTCGAGATCACTATCCTCGAAGAGGCGAGCTGCTGTGGCGCTAGTCATTTGCAGGACTTTGATGAGTTTCTAGCACATGTTCTCAATGCCAGAAATATCTGTTATGCAGAGAAGTTAGGTCTGACGATGATCACGATCTGTAATACATGTCAGCTCAATTCTGCAATGACCAAACATGCGCTTGATACAGATCCTGCACTCAAAGCAAAAGTAAATGAGAAACTTGCAGAGGTTGGACTAGAGTACAAAGGTACCTCTGAAATCAAACACTTCTTGTATGCACTGATAGATGAATATGGGTTGGATAATATCAAAGATAAGGTTACGGTACCGCTTAGCCATCTCAATATCGCACCTTTCTATGGTTGTCACAACATTCGACCTTCTGAGCTTCATCAGAAAAGCAATGGTGGAGAAAATCCTTACAATCCTACTTCACTAGATCAATTGATAGAGGCTCTTGAAGGCAATCCTATTGATTATGCCCACAAAAATAAGTGTTGCGGTTTCCATGTTGAACTTCAGGCAAATCATACCTCTGAAGTATTGGCAGGCAATGCACTACTCGATGCGATTGATAGCAATGCGGATATAATGGTCACACCTTGTCCCCTCTGTCACTTAAAAATGGATACCTACCAAGATAGTGTAAGCAAAACAATGGGTCGTGATGTAGAATTACCAGTTCTTCATATGCCACAAATGGTTGCGCTTGCACTTGGATGTACAGAAAAAGAGATCGGTCTCAACTTCCATGTCCAAAAAGCTACACAACTTTACCCTGCATAATTCAACTATTGCACGATACACAAACTGCCCTAATCGGGCAGATACAGTGTTGCAATACTACACAATAGCAAATTTAAATATCAAATAAGACTAAATTTATCCTAATTAACTTTTTTTATGCTATACTTCCCTATAACAAAAAATAAAAAAAGGATATAACATGCCAAAAATTAACAAATACACAGATATCAGCGAAGTAGATAGAGAAGCAAAAAAAGACCTTATCGATAGACACTCACCGTTTATCACATGTGCAGAGACAGCAACTGCTGGAGAGCCATTTGAAGTCACTATCAAGATGGGTAACGAGTATACTCACCCTGATGATTTTGATCACTATATCGAGTCTGTTACACTTTTCAACGGTAATATCAAACTTGCTCAAGCGACTTATATCCCAGGAACACTTGGAAATATAAAAGCACACAACACAACAACATTCACGATCATCCCAACGGGAAAGAAACTAAATCTTGTTGCTCATGGCTACTGCACAAAGCACGGTATCTGGGAAGGTACTGCTGTAGAAGTAGCAGTTAACTAATCCTCCGTAGTGCCCTACTTTTGGGCATTATATCACTTTACAAACTTTCAAAATAAACTTTGCTTGAAAATCTCCTCCATTAACATATCAACGATAAAATAAACCAAAAAGGCTCAGATATGATACCCTATGGCATAAGTGACTTCAGAGACTTGAAACTAAATAATTACTACTATGTAGACAAGACTCACTTCATCCCAAAGATAGAGCTATATGGAAGATACCTATTCCTCATCCGCCCACGAAGATTTGGTAAATCA
>QMKU01000055.1 GCA_003646525.1 Campylobacterota bacterium | reverse complement strand
ACATTATTTGGATTTGACATGATTTGACTCTCCAAGACTTCTAGTTCAAGCCATTGGGGTTTCATGCCAGTCTCTTCCATCATTTTTACAACCAAGTCACCAAAGGTTTCTTGCTCAAGGTGTTTCATCGTAAGGTTAATTGCCAATACCCCAGGGTTGAGACCTTTATCATACCACTGTACTACTTGACGCATAGCCGTTCTCATCACCCATCGATCCAACGGCACAATGAGTCCAGTCCCTTCTACGATGGACATAAATTTGTCAGGAGTCAATAATCCTCTACTTGGGTGTTGCCATCTTATCAAGGCTTCCACTCCTATCAGCACACCACTCTCAGCATTAACTTGTGGTTGGTAGTGGATGACAAACTCTTTTTGTATATCTTTCAATGCCTTACGAAGATCTGCTTCCGTAGTCATATACACCAAAGCCTTTTCTGTCATTTCAGATGCATAAAATTGAAAATTGTTACGCCCATTTTCTTTTGCTTTATACATCGCTGTATCGGCATATTTTAAAAGATTATTAACATCTCTGTCATCTTGAGGAAAAAGACTGATACCAATACTGTTGGAGATATAAAGGGAGTGATGAGAGACTTGAATGGGGTCTGCAAAAGCATCAAGTATCTTTTGAGCCAGCTGTGATGCATCTTCTTCTCTCTGCAGTTGCCCCATAATAATAGTGAACTCATCACCTCCCAAGCGTGCGAAAGTATCTTCTTCTCGAATAAGACCACTAATCCGATGTGAAACTATCTGTAAAACTTCATCACCTACCTCATGTCCCAAAGAGTCATTGATATGTTTGAATTGATCAAGATCTATAAAAAGGAGTGCAAACTTTTCCTTGTTTCGATCAGATCTTTTGATAGTCTCTCGCAATCTATCACCAAAGAGGACACGATTTGGCAGTCCAGTCAGATAATCATGATGTGCTTGGTGGTTGAGAATAGTTTTTTGCTTCCGTAGTGTATCTTGTATTGTAATGTGTTCCGTAATATTTCTTGCCGACTCAATGATACCGATACAATTATCTTGATGATCAAAAAGAGGTGATGCGGCAATTTCTACATAGCTTGCTTTTCCATTCAGGTCAGAATGATTATGAACAACAGTGGTATATTTATGGCTCTCCATTACTTTTTTGAGGGGACAAGGGTGCTCATCTCCATCACATGGTGCAGAGCGGTGATGAGAAATTTCATAACATTTTGGATGTTTAGGGTCAGCAAGCTGATACTTATCGACTTCTTGATGCAAAACTGTATTCATCACTTCAATCGAATAGTCCTCTCTAATAACCATAATCGGATCTTCTATACCATCAATAATAGTTTGTAGATACTTATGCTGCTTTGAGAGCTCTTTCTCGGTTTTTTTTAATTGAATCTTTCCTATTGCATTACTTAAGGCAACAATGAATTGGTCAAGATCAAAAGGTTTCAATAGATAACCATCAATACCCAGCTTGATACTATCTACAAAATAGTTTGATTCTGTGTGGGCTGAGGATATTAATACAGGGATAGTATCCTCTATCTCTTTGATTTTTGCTATCATCTCTAGACCATTAAGGCGCGGCATATTGATATCGGTAATGATCAGATCTACACTATTCTCTTGAAACTTTTCAAAGCCATCTTCACCATCAACAGCCACGATGATATCCGAAAAGAACTCTTGTAATATTATCAGAATTGATTCCCTAACCTTTTTGTTGTCTTCTACATACAAGAGCTTTAAGCAATTACTCTGTCCTATAATTTTACTAGCATCAATCATATTTTAACTCTTTTCCTTCCTCTCTTATATTAATATCTTAGCCAAAAACCACCCAAAACCTCAAGCACTATCTCTATAAAATCATAGAAAACTGGGCAATACACTCAATTGTCTCACTAATTAAAATCTCATTCCTTTTTCATGTGCATTCCAATCATACTCATAAAGCGACCACTGCAACCATCTTCTTTACGATAAGAGAAATACTCCTCCACTTCGCAAGCCGTGCAAATACCGCTCATTTCTATATGTGCATCCAAAAGACCTGCCAAAATCATCTGTCTCCTGTTGATCTGAGGAAGATCAAGCATATACTTCTCTCCACATTGTTCTATCGCATCTGAATAATTTAAGAAGTATAAAGCGACATCCTCCCCCACTTCATAACAGCATCGTCCGATCGCAGGTGCAACACCAGCAAGAATATCTGAAGGATCAGAACCAAACCTAACACCCATAGCTCCAATTGTCCTTGTGGTGATATCGGCTTGTGTTCCTTTCCAGCCCGCATGCACTGCTGCTACCACTCTTTTCACTGGATCATAAAGTAGCACAGGCACACAATCAGCCGTCAATATAGTCAGTACGACACCTCTTTGATTCGTCACGAGGGCATCACACTCTTGCACGGCATCTTTTAAATCATGCCATCCTCGCATCTCCTTTTTATCTATCACAACGATATGATCACTATGTATTTGATTTGCCGTCACAAATACCGTTTTTTCTTCGACCGAGAGTTGTCGAACAAGAGATTCCCTATTTGCAATAATTCTCTCTTGTGTTTCACCCGTATGTAGTGCCAAACTAAAGGCATACTCCTCTCCAAAATTCTTTTTACTTACCGCATGAATAAGGGTCTTTTCTTTTGAATAGTGATCAAATTGATAAAAGGCTTGCATATCTATCTCTTTTGTGTAATATTATGAGTATTTATTTGCTATAATAGCATAAAAATGGGGTACTTGGATGAATAGTTGGCTACAGTACGACGGGCGGATCTTTAAATATTTCGACTATATTTTAATTATTCAAATTATTCCGATACTAACCATCTCTTCTATTCTTATCAAAGAGATCAATCCCGCTCTCTTCCAGAAACAAATGCTCTATTACACTGTAGGAGCTGTTGTATTTTCTATTGCTGTTTTTATTCCATGGCGAAAAATTATCTGGTGGGTTGTTCCTATTTTGTATGTGGGCAATCTTCTGATGCTACTTGCGGTTGATCTAGTAGGAAAAACAATCCTAGGAGCACAACGATGGATCGAAATTCCTGGCACAGGACTCACTATACAGCCTTCCGAATTTGCCAAGGTCAGCGTCATTATGATGCTCGCTTATATCATCAATAGAAAACCACCGCCAGAAGAGGGTTATGGTATCATTGGATTTCTCAAGCTCTCCATCATCATCCTTATTCCATTCCTGCTTATTGCCAAAGAACCTGACCTCGGTACTGCCTTGGTACTTCTCATTACAGGCTATGGTATTCTCTTTGTTATCGGGATCAACTGGAAGATATGGGTAGTCATCGCGGTCACAATCGGCTTGACAGCACCAATACTCTACTCTCATCTGCATGATTACCAAAAGAAGCGTATTTCAGACTTTATCGGCAAGCCTAGCTATCATGTCCAGCAAGCTCTGATCGCTATCGGTTCTGGTGGTCTCAAAGGCAAAGAAAAAGATGAAGCAACCCAGACACAGCTCAAGTTTCTCCCTATCTCTTCAAGTGACTTTATATTTGCCTACCTAGGTGAGCGATTTGGATTTGTAGGCATGGTCTCTGTCATATTGCTCTATATCTTTCTCATTCTTCACCTTTTTTATATCTCTATACGCAACAGTACTGATTACATGGTGAGGACCTTTGCCTCTGGCATTGCATTTTTGTTCTTCATCTATATGGGGGTCAACATCTATATGATCATCGGACTCGCACCTGTAGTCGGAGTTCCACTCCCAATGTTTAGCCATGGAGGCACTTCTTTTATCATATTTGCAGTTATTTTCGGTATTTTGCAAAATTTACTTGCTTTTAAAAAATATTTAATGTATAATCCCATTCCTGATTCGAAAGTCTCGATATCTCCCAAAGAAACAAGGGATCAAAGAGAAGATCTAGAAACAGAAGCTAAAACGGGTCTTTAGCTCAGCTGGTTAGAGCACTCGGCTCATAACCGAGTGGTCCGGGGTTCGAGTCCCCGAGGACCCACCACTTACAAAATCTACTACATCAGTATCTTCAAAACTTTAAGACAAACTTTTATAACTTTATGATATTATTTGCAATTCACTTCTTGTGAGCTTCCTTATCATGCTAAAGAAAAAACCAAGGATACCAAAACTTCATCCTCATAATTTTCAAATATCAACTCTCTATCTATAGAATCTTCTATGATAATCTTGGACATATAAAGACTCGTGTTTTTCTTATCTTGTTGCCTACAGCCGCATCTCTTGAGTTATTGAGCAGGATCATTACCACCTGCATCAGTTCATTTTTGTAGCTACACATTTGGGCATCTCTGTCTTGCGTTTTGTCGATTAGCTCAACACCACTATCTAAGTAAGAGTCTTTTACAAACTTAATAGACTCTTTTATCGCATCAGAGACTATGAAATGCTCTTTCTCTTTCTCTTTAGTAGGAGAGAAAAAATTTCTAAAATCATCTATCGTACTGCTCATCTTATGGATATACTGACTTGACTCCTCCTCGAACTGAGTTATCTGATCTTGTAATTGATGCCATTTTACTATTTTGGATTAATATTTAATAATTATACCTAATGATTGTTTAATCTTAATAATATAAAAAATACCATATAATTAAATAAATTTTTGTTATAATGCCGAATAAATAAATATTGAGGGTAAGAGTATGTATTTGAATGATACTACGGTGATGTATGTTGAAAATGATCTTGCTACCCAAAAATTGATAGTAAAAATTCTCACTAGATACTGCAAGGAAGTTTTTGTAGCAAGTGATGGGGTAGAGGGTCTAGCTCTATACAAAACAATAGATCCAAATATTGTACTTTCTGATATTGTTATGCCAAATATGAGTGGAATAGAGATGAGCGAGAAAATCAAAAAACTCAATCCCAATCAGATCATATCTCTCTTTACGGCATACAATGAGCCAGAATTCAAAGAGAAGGCTTTGGAGTTAAGGATAGATACTTATATTATGAAACCACTTGATGAAAAACAGTTTTTTAACTCCTTGAACTACTTGGCTATGGCATTTCATACAAATTTAGATATAATTGGTAATGTCAACACAAACAGAAAAAAAGTTTAGACTTGGAGCTTCGTATACTATTGGTTTATATATACTTCCTGGAAAGATAATTGATACAATTTATCAAAAAGTAGATGGTACAGTCAAATTAACCATAGGTTCCAGTGCCGAGATAGTCAATGCGCTGCAAGATAAGCAACTTGATTTGGCTTTCATAGAATCTCCTGATTTTGATAATAGCTTAGTCTATGTAGAATGGATGAATGATGAGATGGTAGTTTGCTCCAAAAAGAGACTACCAAATTCACTAAATAGAGATGATTTGAATAATTGTCAACTGATCAGCAGAGAGAAAAATTCATCCAGCAGAGTATTTATTGAGGATTTTCTTGAGGCGCAGGGATTGTCTTATGATGATTTTGATTCTATATCAGAAGTAGATCATCCAACAGCCATCATACAAAGTATAAAATGGTCTCGACCGAGCAACCCAATCACTGATGTAGCCATCGTCTCCAGGGTCGCTATCGAATATGAACTAAAATATAATCATCTATATGAATCCTCCATAAACAATACTCCGATTATAAAAAAATACTATATAGTATACAGAGAGAACTCTGAGCAGATTACTATTATAAAAAATATATGTGAAATGATAGTATAATATTAACTATTCATAATCCCATAAGGTCTCTCTAGCTGTCCGATCATTTGATACAGACTGACATTGCGCCCTTCTCGTGCAAACTCCCGACCATCCAAGAATATGATCATAGTCGGAACTGAAAAGACTTGATAGTGTGCAGATATTTCGACATTATCATGTACATCGAGATAGATCTGCTTAACCAGAGGGAAGTGTGTATCAAATGCCTCTTTAAATTTGGGACGCAAGGCGTGACAGACAGTACAGTTTTCTCCAGAAAAGTAGAGTAGTACGCCTATCTCAGTTTGGATAGTTTCTTGTAGTGATTCGAGTCTCATCATATTGTTTAGTTTCATTTCATTATAGTACACTATTGAGCCTTAGAAAGCCACCTCTAACGACTCAAGCGATATAATTCCACACTGAAATGTCATATAGTGAATCAATAACCAAAGGATATGAAATGGGTAGAGCGTTTGAATACCGAAAAGCAGCCAAAATGAAGCGATGGGGAGCGATGTCTCGCATCTTTCCAAAACTAGGCAAGATCATCACAATGGCAGCCAAAGATGGAGGACAAGATCCAGATATGAACCCCAAGCTTCGTACCGCGATCCTCAATGCCAAAGCACAAAATATGCCCAAGGATAATATCGAAGCAGCGATCAGTCGAGCCAGTGGGAAAGATGTGGCTGACATCAAAGAGTTGAGCTATGAAGCAAAAGCACCTCATGGCGTACTTCTCTTTATTGACTCCGCGACAGACAACAACACTAGAACAATTGCCAATATCAAAGCAATCCTGACACGCAATGGTGGAGAAGCTCTCCAGAATGGCTCACTTGATTTTATGTTCACACGCAAAGCTGTCTTTACTTTTGACAAAACAGAAGAGATGGATCTCGAAGAGCTTGAACTTGACTTGATAGATTTTGGTCTCGAAGAGATCGAAGAAGATGTAGAACCTCAGGAGCATGGAGAGGATAAAGCAATTATTCGTATTTTTGGTGAATTTGCTTCATTTGGTGATCTTGCCCATGCACTTGAGGCACGGAGTATTGAAGTCGGCAAAGCAGAACTACAACGCATCCCAAATACGCCTATAGAATTAAGTGAAAAAGAGATGGACGAAGTCGACAAAATCATCGATAAACTCGAAGACGATGAAGATGTACAGGCAGTCTATACCAATATCGCCTAATTATTTCATAGTTTCTCTCAATAAGGAGCCGCAAGTACCCTATAGGCAACTTGGTCACCCTGATAGATAGGCTCATAATAAGTGCTTCCGCACCTTCTGTAGCTTACTCCATTGGTGACGACAGTCGTACATGAGGACGGCATCGTTGATGCTGCAATGACCGATCCAACAGCCAAGGCTGTCCCAAAGGCAAGGATAGCCCGTCCACCATAAAAACCATAACCACCACGATAACCTCTTCCTCCGTAATATCGACGATTCACATTGACATTTCTGTTGACATTGCGATTTCGATTGACATTACGATTGACATTACGATTGACATTACGATTGACATTACGATTTCTATTTACATTACGGTTACGATTAGAACTTCTATTCATTGACCTACCGCCGCCTCTTCTAGCTCCACCTCTTCCACCTCTTCTTGCCTCTGCTTTGTTCAAGAGGGAGAAAGAGACTTCCATAGGCAAAGTCTGGTAGTTACCTACCGTGAAGAAAGCACTCTTCGATTGTTTTGTCTCCATAATTACAGAGGGAGATAAAAATCCCATCATAATTGCAATAATTGCAAATCTAACACTATTTTTTCTTTGCATCACTTCTCCTTAGTTGGCGCTCTCTACAGATATCTTTGTAGCACCTTTGGGAGCCTTAAAAATAAAATCACTATCTGAAATTTTTGGGTCTTTGCTCCATCTGATCGTAGTGTTTATTCTCTCGGTACTCTTCTTTGTTCTGTCGATAATAGTATAGGTCTTCACCAATGGCTTCTCTCCCACTTCTATCCAAATATGTACCTCTTTTATTTTGCTTCCGAAAGCGACATAATGACATT
>QMKU01000054.1 GCA_003646525.1 Campylobacterota bacterium | reverse complement strand
GAGCCATCGGATCCAATAGAATTTAGCGAAGAACTTCTAGCTCCAAAAGAGATCAAAGGAATGCTCGATACTTATGTCATCGGTCAGGAGAGCGCAAAAAAAACACTGAGTGTTGCCGTATACAATCATTATAAGCGTATTTTTAAAAATATCCAAGATGATGATACACAAATTGCCAAGTCGAATATTCTCTTATTGGGTCCTACAGGAAGTGGCAAAACACTACTCGCACAAACCATTGCACGCTTCTTGAATGTTCCTATCGCAATTGCAGATGCAACAAATCTGACAGAAGCAGGCTATGTCGGTGAAGATGTAGAAAATATTCTTACCAAACTACTTCAGGCTGCTGACGGAGATGTACAGCGTGCAGAACAGGGTATTGTTTTTATTGATGAAGTGGATAAAGTAGCACGAATGGGAGAAAATCGATCCATTACGCGTGATGTATCTGGGGAAGGAGTACAGCAAGCTCTTCTCAAGATCATTGAAGGTTCTATCGTCAATATACCACCAAAAGGTGGACGCAAGCATCCCAATCAAGATTTTCTCCAAATTGATACTTCCAATATTCTTTTTATCTGCGGTGGTGCTTTTGATGGTCTCGATGAAATCATTAAAAAACGACTCGGAAGCAATACAATGGGCTTTGGGCAAACAAAACGAAGTAAAAAAGAAGAAGAAGATATGCTGCATCTTGTTGAGTCAGGAGATCTTGTCTCCTTCGGCTTGATCCCCGAACTCATAGGACGACTCCATGTTCACGCAACGCTCAATCAAATCAGCCTAAAGGATATGGTACGCATACTAGTGGAACCCAAAAACTCACTCGTCAAACAATACCAAAAACTTTTCAGTATCGACAATGCGATACTCTCTTTTGAGCCTGAGGCACTTGAATTGATTGCGCAACGGGCAATAGAGAGAAAAACAGGTGCCCGAGGATTGCGCTCTATAATGGAAGAGATTCTTTTGGATATCATGTATGAACTACCTGAACTTGAAGATTATGAAGTGATCATCACCCCTGAAGTTATCGAAAACAGTGAAAAACCTGTTTGCATCAAAAATAAAAAAAGCGCATAAGGAAAAAAATGTTTAAGAATTTATTAGGAGCTTTCTCCAACGATATGGCAATAGACCTAGGTACTGCGAACACACTAGTATTGATCAGAGGTCAAGGTATTAGCATTAATGAGCCATCCGTTGTTGCTATTCAGTATGACAAGCAAGGTCGTGAAACCATTCTTGCTGTAGGGCAGGAAGCAAAAGATATGGTCGGAAAGACACCAGGGAACATCAAAGCGATCCGACCAATGAAAGATGGCGTTATCGCAGACTTCAATGTCACTGAAATGATGATTCGATATTTTATTGAAAAATCACACAAGAGAAAAAGCTTTTTTAGCCCTCGCATTATTATCTGTGTCCCTTACGGATTGACACAGGTCGAACGAAAAGCAGTTAAGGAATCAGCACTCAATGCTGGTGCACGCTATGTTTATCTCATCGAGGAGCCTATGGCAGCAGCTATCGGAGCAGGTCTCCCCATCAAAGATCCCAACGGAAACCTCATTGTAGATATCGGTGGAGGTACCACTGAGATTGGTGTCATTTCACTAGGTGGTCTTGTCTTGAGCAAGTCTATTCGTGTTGCTGGAGACAAATTGGATATGACGATCGTTCACTATATCAAGCAAAATTTCAATCTCCTCATAGGTGAGCGTGTTGCGGAAGAGCTCAAGATCAAAATCGGTACTGCCATTCCCTTAGAGGAAGAGCTTACTGCAGTAGTGAGAGGGAGGGACTCTATCGAGGGGACATTGACTTCAGTAGAGGTAAATAGTGAGCACATCAGAGAAGCGATAAAAGAACCTATTCAAGAGATTGGTGAAGCACTCAAAAGTGTATTAGAAGAGACCCCGCCTGATCTTGCTGGAGATATCGTAGAAAATGGTATTGTCTTAACAGGCGGAGGTGCCTTGATAAGAGGTTTGGATAAGTATCTTTCTGATCTAGTCAAGTTGCCTGTCTATATCGCAGAAGAACCCTTGCTGGCCGTAGCCAAAGGAACAGGTAAGGCACTTGACGAGATAGATCTTCTCCAGCAAACCTCTTATGAAGACTAGACTTCTTGTCATCACTCTTCTCTTTCTCTTTTTGGCAACAATCATTACGCACAAGGATGGGAAGATTGTAAACACTCTTCTCTTTATCGTCAATCCCGTCAAGCAAACCTACACTAATCTCACCAAAGAAGTTGGTGAAAAAAGTCAAACTTTTGTCTATCAAAAAGAGAATATTCAAAAACTTCAAAAAGAAAATAAATTTCTTCGTAAACGACTATTGGAACAAAAACATTATATTCAGCAAGTTAGAGATCTCTACAGAAAAATACCTTCATTAGAGAGAATGCCTCGAAATAGTGTCAATATTGTTCAAACCATCTCTTATGTCAAACTCAACACTTTCAATCAAATTATACTCACAAAACCACATAATCTCAATAGTCACAAAAAAAAGCTCTATGGTCTCGTGCAAGACGGCGCAGTCGGAGGTGTTGCCAAGGTCATCAATGATAATCTCTACGGGGCACTTGTATCTAGTGAAAAATGCCGCTTTTCTGTTTTTGTGGGGAAAAATCGTGCTGCTGGTATCGCGATAGGTATCGACACCGAACGAATGCATGTCAAGTTTATTCCCAAATGGGCCAAAATTAAAAAAGGAGATGAAGTCTTTACTAGTGGATTGGATACCATCTTTTTTGCCAATATTCCAGTGGGAATTGTTGAAAAAGTTGAAATTGAAAATAGCTACAAGGTCGCCTATATTAAACCTTATTCAGATATTCTTCATCCTGATTATTTTTATCTGGTTACAGATCCTTCTGTTACATTGACATCAAAATTTGATGGCAAATACATATGTGACTGCAATCAAACAACCATGACATATTCTGACCAAAACAAAAGTATTGAAGATCAAAATATAAGCACTGAAGATCAAAACCTCTCCATCCAAGGGAGTGATCAAATACTTGATAATATGCAAAATCCTATGATCTCAAGCATTCCTTCTGTTTTGCCTGAAGAACCCAAAAAGATTATACAAACACAAGATGATGTAGTAAACTCAGAACAGATGGAACCACCTGCCGAAAGGCGACAAAAACCTATCAAGGAAGAAGAAGAGAAGAAGAAGGAAGATGAGAAGAAGAAAGAACAAAAAAGGAAAGAAGAAAAGAAGAAAAAAGAAAAGAAGAAAGAACAAAAAAGGAAAGAAGAAAAGAAGAAAAAAGAAGAAGCAAAAAAGAAGAAGGCAAAGCAGCTAAAGATTGAAAATCTAGATATGTTCTAAGACTAAAATGGCTCCTAGAAGGGGCTATTAATCGATGAACCTGTATAATATCAAACTAAAACTCAAGGGTAATTATCCATGCCAAAACGCGAAGATATCAAAACAATTTTATTGATTGGATCTGGTCCTATTGTGATCGGTCAAGCCTGTGAATTTGACTATTCAGGCACACAAGCAGCAAAGACGCTCAAAGAACTAGGATACAGGGTTGTCTTAATCAACTCCAATCCTGCAACGATCATGACAGATCCTGAATTTGCACATCGTACCTATATCGAACCAATTACCGAGGATGTTATTGCTAAAATCATCAAAATTGAGTCTGTTGATGCGATCCTTCCTACTATGGGTGGACAGACTGCTCTCAATGTAGCGATGAGTATGCATGAAAAAGGTATGCTCGATGATATAGAATTCCTAGGTGCCAAACCTGAAGCGATCAAAAAAGGTGAAGATCGGCAGGAATTCAAAGAGGCGATGATAAAAATTGGAATGGACCTCCCCATCTCTCAATACGCCTACAATATGGATGAGGCTCTCGATGCAGCCAAAAATATTGGTTTTCCATTGATCATTCGTGCTTCATATACTCTCGCAGGCGGAGGATCTGGTGTTGCCTACAATATGGATGAGTACAAGGATATTGTCAGAGGCGGACTTGAAGCTAGTCCCATAACAGAAATACTCATAGAAGAGTCTCTCTTGGGATGGAAAGAGTACGAGATGGAAGTTATTCGAGATAGAGCTGACAACTGTATCATCGTTTGTTCTATTGAAAACTTTGACCCGATGGGTGTGCATACTGGCGATAGCATCACCATCGCTCCAGCCTTGACACTGACTGACAAAGAGTATCAGCATATGAGAGATGCCTCTTTCAAGATTCTGCGTGAAGTAGGTGTCGATACGGGTGGATCCAATGTACAATTCTCTATCGATCCCGATACAGGTCGTATGATCGTCATCGAGATGAATCCTAGAGTGAGCCGCTCTTCCGCATTGGCATCCAAAGCGACAGGCTACCCTATAGCCAAAGTAGCAACACTCCTCGCAGTGGGATATACACTCGACGAAGTCACAAATGATATCACGGGCACACCTGCCAGTTTCGAGCCAGTAATTGACTATATCGTTACCAAAATACCTCGTTTTACTTTTGAGAAATTCCCCATGGCAAACTCAACACTCACAACCGCAATGAAAAGCGTGGGAGAAGTGATGAGTATTGGTAGAACCTTTAAGGAGTCTTTTCAAAAAGCACTCTGCTCACTCGAAACTGGACTCATAGGATTTAACTCCATTCAATGTGATGGCGAAGAGCTAGTTAGAGAGATCAGACGATCCCATGAAGATCGTATTCTTTATGTTTTTGAAGCATTGAGACGCGGCATGACGGTTGATGCCATTTTCGACCTCTGCCGAATAGACCGATGGTTCCTTTATCAGCTCGAAGAGCTCGCTCAGAGCGAGGCAGCTATGGATATCGCAATGCTTTCGGATGAAAAACGACTCAGAAAAGTCAAGAGCGAAGGCTTCTCAGATGCGATGATCGCGACAGTGATCAATCAAAAAGAGGGACTCTCTCTGAGTGAAAATGATATTCATAGAGCCAGAGAGAAGTTGGCTATCCTACTAGAATATAATGAAGTAGATACATGTGCAGCAGAATTTAAAGCACTGACACCTTATCTCTACTCTTCAACCAATATCACCAAAGTACCTGCAAGAGTAAACGATTTATCTGACAAGAAAAAAGTACTTGTCATCGGTGGCGGTCCAAACCGTATTGGTCAGGGTATTGAGTTTGACTACTGCTGCGTACATGCCTCTTTTGCCTTGGAAGATATGGGCATTCAATCCATTATGTACAATTGTAATCCCGAAACAGTCTCAACAGACTACGATACTTCTGATATACTCTATTTTGAACCTATTGACTTTGAGGATGTTCGCAATGTCATAGAGTTTGAGCAACCTGATGGCGTCATCGTACACTTTGGTGGGCAAACTCCTTTGAAGCTAGCAAAAAACCTAACTTCAATCGGTGCAAAAATCTCAGGAACTTCTGCCAAAACAATAGATTTGGCGGAAGATAGAGAACAATTCTCAACATTTATCAACAAACTGGGACTCAAACAGCCTGATAACGGTACTGCCTTTGCTAAAGATGAAGCGATGGCGATTGCAAACCGTATCGGTTATCCTGTACTTGTGCGACCTAGCTTTGTACTAGGTGGTCGTGGTATGCGTACCGTCTACAACGATAAAGAACTTAGAAAATATATGGATGAAGCAGTTAGTGTATCCAATGATGCGCCAGTGTTAATTGATAGATTTCTTGACAATGCTATCGAACTGGATGTTGATGCGATCTGCGATGGAAAAGATGTCTATATCGGTTCGGTGATGCAGCATATCGAAGAGGCAGGGATACACTCTGGTGATTCTGCCTGCTCCCTGCCTCCTATATCGATCTCCGATGCATTGCAAGAAGAGGTCAAACAGCAAACAGCAGATATTGCTCTAGGCTTGGGTGTCGTAGGTTTGATGAATATTCAATATGCTATTCACAAAGGTGAAATCTATCTCATTGAAGTCAATCCAAGAGCATCCAGAACCGTTCCTTTTGTCTCCAAAGCCACAGGTGTACCTCTCGCCAAAGTAGCTACTAGGGTCATGATACAAGGAGATCTCAAGGAAGCACTGCAGTATTATGATATCTTCAATGTGATTAACTTTGACAAAAAGATCATGGAGCCAATCCTCAAAGGTCATATTGCCGTCAAAGAGGCTGTATTTCCTTTCAACAAACTACCTGGCTCAGACCTCATACTTGGACCTGAGATGAAGTCTACTGGTGAAGTGATGGGAATCTCTGATACCTTTGGTATGAGTTTTGCCAAGAGTCAATTTGCCAGTAAAAACAATATTCCGCTTGAAGGAAAACTCTTCATCTCGCTAACCGAAACAGACAAGCCTTTTGCTGGTGAAGTTGGTGCAATGTTTGTAGAGCTTGGTTTTGAGATCGTAGCAACATCTGGTACACACAAGGCTCTTGAGCTAGCTGGTGTGAAAGCAACCAAAGTATTGAAAATCTCTGAAGGTCGTCCAAATATCGATGACATGATCCGCAACGAAGAGATCTCTCTAGCGATCAACACAAGTGACAACAAAGCAAGTAAAGATGATGCTAAATCCATCAGACAATCTGTACTGAGCAACAATGTCGCCTACTTCACAACCATCGCAGCTGCAAAAGCCACAGCACTCGCTATCAAAGAACTCAAAGAGACCGATGGTGCGCTACAGCCAAAAGCACTGCAAGATTATCTTGCATAATAAAGAGTTGGTATTTCTCACGCCAACTGATACTACAGTGGGCTTTGTTTCACAAAGTGCACTGAGACTCACCCAAATCAAACAGCGCCCTCCACACAAGCACTTTATCAAAGCCCTACCCTCCCTAAGTGTATTACAATCTTTCGTCCGCGTACCACAGAAGCACAAAAATCGTATCCGAAGAGCAAAACGAAGTACTTTTGTCTTTCCAAATGGCTACTCTTATCGTATCATCAGAGAAAAACAGCATCTCTCTTTGATCCAAAAACTCGGATGGGCTTACACCACTTCTGCCAATCTAAGCGGCGAAAGTTTTGATGAACTATTTGCTAAAGATGCTGCAGATATTATTATCAAATACCCTTCTCGCCAAATATACAAAAGTGCTTCATCTATTTTTAAATTAAACAAGATCAAATTGCTGAGGGTTCGCTGACTAAAATGAATTATTGATTGCATAATACAATAAATCCTTTATTTATGATATAATCTAAACATATTCAAATAGGAGTCTGTTATGTCAAACTTCGAACTACTGCCAAGATATACTTATGAAGATTATATTTTATGGGGTGATGATTGGGAGTTGATAGAGGGGAGTGCAGTCTCGATGGCACCTGCACCTATGCGTGTACATCAGCAAATTGCCAGAGAAATTCTCATAGCGATTGAAGAAAATATCGATGAAAATTGTGATGCGTGTGAGATTTTATATGAAGTTGATTGGAAGATTTCAAATGATACACTTCTGCGACCTGATATTGTTTTTGTATGCAATGATGATGGAGATAAATATCTCACAAAAGCACCAAAGATTATTGTAGAGATTCTCAGTCCATCAACAGCAAAAAAAGATGAAACCCTAAAGTTTAATATATATGAAGATGAAAAGGTAGAGTATTATATATTGGTCTATCCTGATGATTTGAGGGCAAAAGTATATAAATTAAAGGATGATGAATACTCTAAAATTGGAGACTTTACAGATGAAAATCTAGTTTTTGAAGATATTGAGTGTGAGTTGGAGCTTGATTTTGGAAGAGCTTTTAGGAAGTTTCGTAAGTAGTAGATGATACTCCCCCTCCCCATTTATATCCATTTACAAACCATTTGCAGGCATCCTTCATATCCAATAAAAGATAGTTTACAATGTTGTAGGTGCGACCATGTCGCACAAGT
>QMKU01000053.1 GCA_003646525.1 Campylobacterota bacterium | reverse complement strand
TATTCCCAAGCATAAGAGATCGCATCTTTCTTGAAATAATCACCAAAAGAAAAATTGCCCAACATTTCAAATAAAGTATGATGTCGTGCCGTATAGCCTACATTGTCGAGATCATTGTGCTTGCCACCTGCGCGGATACAGGTTTGAGAAGAGGTCGCGCGTGGTGGTTTTGGGACAGGTGCTTCACCTGTAAAGATGTTTTTGAACTGCACCATTCCTGCATTGGTAAATAGCAGGGTTGGATCATCCGGAACCAGTGCCGAACTCGATATGAGCTGATGATCTTTGCTTTGAAAAAAATCTAAAAAAGATTGTCTGATATCCATAAAAATACCCTCTGTTTAAAGTAAAGGTATTTTAGCGAAAATGTGGTTAATTAGTAGATAAAAAAAGAGGTTTAGTCTATCTTGTTCGATAAACTCTTAAGTATCCCCCAATTTAAATTGAGGGTAAGCAAAATTATTGGGTTACTATCCTAAAGATAGAAGGTACACTCATCGTCCACATCATACTCAAAATATCCACTAACATCGGTAGTACCATAAGTACCAGACCAACAATCATAACCAATCCCACCTATACCGTTTGCGCCTTCATCATCGATAAAGAGAGGATCCCAAAGATATGCTGTACTGCCATCAAACCCTGTCAAGTCAAATGTACAGTTATCGCCCACATAAAAATAAAAAGCCCCATTGGCATCTGTGACCCCTGATCCTGAGTCACAGGCATAAGGAACACCTACCAATCCACCATTCACATCATCCAGATACAATACATCCATAGCAGGAGGTGGTGCAGGAGGAACATAGCCTCCACCGCCACCACCGCCACCACCACCACAACCAGTGAAAACTACCGCTGCTGCTGCCAAACCAACCAAAATCGAAAATCTCTTCATCTCTTCTCCTTCAAGTTTATTTAATATCATTGTATTCTTTCTTTACTTAGATAAGTATAAAATATAGCTTAATTTTATTTTAGAAGCATAGCAATTTTTTGGCTGCCATCTCGTTCAACTATATCAATAAGTCCTTGGCTTCTTGTTGTCAGGGCTTCATCCAGAAGTGGCAACACCTTATCTATATCAATCTCATTTTCACGCATCAGCCAAGCAAGCTTCTTCTCTACAAAAAACTTCGCATTAAAATATTGATGATCACTCGCAGCATAAGGATAGGGGATATAGAGTGTGGGTAAGCCAGTGGCAGAGAGTTCCCAGAGTGTCGAAGCTCCTGCTCTAGCAACAGCAAAATCTGCCTGATTCATAAAATCCGCAAGTTTTGTCGTGAAAGCAAAAACTTCCGCTTCTACGCCTAGATCGCGATACTCTCTTTTTACCTCTTCTATATTTTTTTCTCCTGCTTGATGAATGATCCCTATTCCTCTCTTTTTGAGTTCTGGTGCCAACGAGAGTGCCAAGGTATTAATCGCTTTAGCACCTTGTGAGCCTCCCAAAAAGATGATCTTGTTGACTTTGCTACGCACACGCGCCTGATCAAAAAAGATTTGTTTGATGGGATAGGCATGGATTTGACTCTCTTTGAGATAAGAGGAGATAAATACTGTCGCATAAGGTTTGAGAAGTCTGTTGAGTGAACCCAATGCAGCATTTTGCTCATGGATTACTAGAGGAATACCTTTGAGTTTGGCAGCGATAGAGCTTGCGGCGGAGGAGAAGCCCCCCACAGAAAAAACGACTTTGGCATTATGTTTTTTCAGTAATCTCATGGATTCAATCGTTGCCTTGGCAAGCATTATGAGAGATTTTACTTTTCCTATTACTCCTTGATTGACAACTCCTCTAGTCTCAAGAAAATATTTTTGGACGAAATCATCATCATCCTCAAACCATTGTCTATCTTGTCCCTTGGTCGAGCCTATATAGACCAACTCTTCATCATTTAGATGCTCTTTGACTGCTTTGATGATCGCCAAGTGACCACCAGTTCCACCACCTGTCATCACAATACTCATCTATTCTCCTTGTCTACTCTTTTTTTTGAAACCATCAACACCATACCAATAGCAATACAGCTTGCCACGATCTGTGAGCCACCATAACTAAGGAATGGCACAGCGATGCCTTTGATCGGTGTCATTCCGCTGATCCCGTAAGCATTGATGATCAATGCCAAGGCTATCAACAGTCCTACCCCTACAGAGAAGAGTGCAAAACGAGGTCTATTAACAGTTTCTGCTATCTTATTGATCCTGAATAGAATAAGCAAAAATGTAAACATGATAAAAACTAACCCCACAAATCCCAACTCTTCTGTCAATCCTGCCAAGACAAAATCTGTATGCACCTCAGAAATATAACCCAATTTAAATTGCCCATCTCCCAACCCTTGACCAAAAAAGCCCCCATTTTGAATCGCATTGAGTGAATTGGATATTTGATAAGGTTCTTTGGTGGATTCGATATGCAGTTTCTGTACTACCTCAAAAGGAAAAATAGATAGGACACTGTCTTGTACAGTTGACCACCAGCTCATAATTCTATGCATTCTATGCGGTGCTGTCAAGACCAATCCAACAAATGCACCAAAACTCATCATCGCAAAGAGTACAAAAAACTTCATACTGCGTCCCGTCAAAAGAAAAAGCACCAACAGTGTACCTGCCAATACAAACACTTGCCCCAAATCCTTTTGAAGTATCGCTATGAGTACCACAAGAATACCGAAAAGGACAAAATACGGAATAAACATCCGTATCTCATCCTTGAGTTTTTTACTGTTTTGAGAAAGAATCTTTCTGGCAAAACTCCATGAGAGAAAAAAAACAAAACCTACCTTGAAAAACTCTACAGGCGCAATCGACACAGGACCTAAGTGTATCCATCTCTTGGCACCTCCAACTGCTTTTACCATAGATCCTGGCATGAACTGCATCGCGATCATCAAAATAAAAAAAATAAAAAAAAGTGTAAATCCAACCTTGTTGAACCAAAAATCTGGATCAAGCTTGCTGAGTATCAGCATCAGGATCAAACCTACCGTGACAGAAGCAACTTGACGCATAAAAAAATGTAGATCATCATAGTGATGGTATAACACCGTATAGGTCGAGAGAGAATAGCTCATGATGAGTGAAAAAATCATAAGAACAACAACTCCAGTCAGTAAATACTTATCAATCATGAGGCTTCTTTCAGAAATAATAGTGCAATTTTATCCAATAATCGGTCAAACTGAAGATAGATTTTACTAGAATAAACTTTTGGATACCGCAAAAGTGACCTTTGAGGCTAACCCAAGGAAGTGTGCAAGAAAAAAACTACCCAATATAGCACAGGATTTTGGGAACTTCATTATATCAAGTTTGGGGGACAAATGCAGGAGACAAAAAAAGACGAGACGCACATGGAGATAGCTAAAAAACTAAATATACTCTATGGTATGTTTGTTTTTTTAGTACTTGCTTTTCTCTTCTCTGTCTTTCGCACCATTCTCTCCGACCGACATATTCCTGCCAAAACAGCAGTTATTCATGATCGTTCATTGCGTGGAGATATTATCTCAAAAGATGGATACACACTGAGTAGCAGCTACAAACTTTATCAGGCGACAGTCTACGCAAAATGTGTTGACCCCAAGAAAAAAGAACTCTTTATCAAACTTTTCAGCATCTATAGTGGTATCGATGAAGAGACATTGAAGAAGAAATTTTATGACAAAAAAGGCAAAAAGAAGACAGGACGCGTCACACTCTCCTATAATCTAAATGCGAGAAAAGCCATACAGCTCAAATCTCTCGCTTATAAACTGCGCCAACTCAAAGTCTTTCGTTCTATCAAAAACCATAATGGCGTTGAAGTACTTTATGGTCTAGATATTGTTGAGAGTGGCGAAGCAAGGCGTTTTCCGCTCAAAGACTGCCTCACACCTATCATAGGCTATGTTCGCAAAAATAGTGATGATCGATATACGCGCCCTGTGGGACAAAAAGGTTTAGAGCGCTATGCAGAAGAGTATCTCACTACTCAAAAAAATGGATTACTGACAGGTGGTCGGGATGTCGTAGGTGCTGTAATACGAAATGGGAGCAGTAGAAGTATTCAACGGGTAGATGGTCTTGATCTGCACCTTAATATTCCTCTCGATGTCCAAAGACGCGTAGAGATGGTACTAGACGAAATGAAAGCCTATACAGGCGCAGAAGAGATTATCGCTGCTGTCATGGAGAGCAAAACAGGCAAAGTTCTCGCCATGGCAAGCTCAGAACGATATGACCCCATAAACATCAAACAAGAAGATGTCTCTGCCCTCAACCCAAAATTTGCAGAACACCCTTATGAAGTTGGCTCAGTGATGAAGCCTCTTACACTTTCTATCGCTCTCGATCTCAAACGAGTGACACCAAATACTTGGTTTGAAACCTTCAACGGAAGAATGAAGATAAGCAAAAGGCGTACCGTCACTGATGATGACAAGTTTGCTAGATTGACCGCAACAGATATCATCGTACACTCTTCAAATGTCGGCATTTCTCAGATTTCTTGGAGAGTGACAGGGCGTGAGTTTCGCGAAGGATTACTCAAGTTTGGACTTGCTCAACCCTCTGGTATCGATCTCACACGCGACCTACCAGGAAGAATCAAGCCTATCGTAAAACTTCAAAACAAAATGCACCGTGCCAATCAATCCTATGGCTATGGAATGCATGCTACATTTGCTCAGATGCTCAAAGCTTACTCTGCTTTCAACAATGACGGAAAAGCGATGACACCTCGCATCATCGATTATTTTGAGGATAAAGACGGCAAACACTACAAACTCCCACCGCCACATCCAGATAGAGAAGCTATCAGCAAAAAGACCTCTAAACAGATTCACGAAATACTCAGAGAAGTTGTCAAACGAGGTACGGGTGTCGCTGGACAATACAAAGGTCTGGAGATAGGAGGGAAGACTGGAACCGCACATATTGCAACTTCACGAGGATACACCAGAGAATACCATAGTAGCTTCTTTGGTTTTGCCAATGACAATGATGGACATAAATATACTATCGGAGTTCTGGTCATTAAAGTTAAAAAACGACCACAATATTTTGCTTCTCAGTCAGCCGTTCCTACTTTCAAGAAAATCACCAATATCTTGGTTGAACTCCACTACCTTAGACCAGAACTCAATCTGGAAGAGTTGGCAGAAGAGCAAGAGATATATGCTGCCAAAGAGCGCAAAAAGAGTGCAAAAAATAGTGTCAGAAAGGCTCGCAAAACTGTACAACGGAAGAAGCGTAAAGCTTCAAAGACTCGGCGGTCGTCAAAATCATCCAGATCCGTCAAAGCAAAGCCAAAACGAAAACGAAAACGAAAAGCAAGATCAGTACGAAAATCTAAGCCTCCTCATGAATTCTTCAACGATCTGGATATGTTTTAGATCCAGATATTATCTATCAGTCTGGTCTCTCCCACCCAAGCTGCTACCAAAATGATCGTATTGCCACTCTCTACCGTTTCAAGTTTCTGAAGATCTCTATCACAAATAGCGATATACTCAATACGATCTACCTCTTTCAAGACACTCATCATCTCAGAAATAAGCAGACCCACTTCTCTCTCTCCTGACATTACCATTTTTGTCGCACGCTTCAGAGAGCGAGAGAGTGAAAGAGCACGATATTTTTCCTCCTCGGAGAGATAGGCATTGCGACTACTGAGTGCCAAACCCTGTTCATCTCGAACGATATCACAAGGGATAATTTCACAAGAGAAAAAATAACTTCGCGCCATTTGTATGATCAATGCCAATTGCTGTGCATCTTTTTTGCCAAAATATGCCCGTGTCGCTGTAGAGAGATTTAAAAGCTTCATCACTACTTGCAACATGCCGTCAAAATGCCCTGGTCTCTTCGCCCCCTCCAAGATATATCCCCGTCTCGCTGGTGCAGAGATGCGAAGTTCATCCTCTTCATACATTTGATCGACAGTTGGCATGAAGAGAATATCAACCCCAGAAAGTTCACAAATCTTGATATCTGCCTCTTCTCGCTTAGGATAACTCTCCAGGTCCTCTCCTTCGAGAAACTGTGTAGGATTGAGAAAAATTGATACGATCGTATGATCATTCTCATCTCCTGCTCTTTGGATCAAAGAGAGATGACCCGAATGCAACGCCCCCATCGTCGGAACAAATCCGACACTCCCCTCAAGTTTCTTTTTGATATTCTGTAGTGCTTCTACTGTTCGTACGATCTCCATCTCTAACCTCTTATTTCAATATATTTTGATAAAATCATAGCCAAATAAAGAACAATTATTTATGAATTAAAGGAATTTCTAAACTATGGATACTTATGAATATAGTGAACTTTTAAAGTCCCTCTCGACCAAGATGGCAAATATCCGCAATATTGTCAAGCCTGATGAGATTCAGTCAAGGCTCAATGAGATAGAGGTAGCTCAGCAGGATTCAGAGTTTTGGCTCGATGCAACGAATGCAGGGAAAGTCTCTCAGGAGAAAACACGGCTAGAGAGAGTCCTAGAAAAATATGACGATGCTCAAACTGCCGTCGATGATGCCAATGAGTACTTCGAACTCTCCAAATCAGAAGGGGACGAAGAGACACTTGAGATGCTCTTTGAAGAGTCAGAGGGTCTCAAAGAGAAAACCGAAGAGCTTGAAGTGCAAATAATGCTCTCAGGAGACCATGACAGTAATAATGCGATCGTTTCGATCCATCCAGGAGCTGGTGGAACAGAGAGTCAGGATTGGGCAAATATGCTTTATCGTATGTATTTGCGTTGGGCAGAGCGACATGATTTCAAGGTCGAAGGTTTGGACTACCAAGCAGGTGACGAAGCAGGGATCAAAGATGTCTCCTTCATCATCAAGGGTGAAAATGCCTATGGCTATCTCAAGGTAGAAAATGGCATTCATCGACTCGTGCGCATCTCCCCCTTTGATAGTAATGCTAAACGCCATACGAGTTTCAGTTCAGTGATGGTTTCTCCAGAAATTGATGATGATATCGATATTGAGATCGAAGAGAAGGATCTACGCATTGATACTTATCGCGCATCTGGTGCAGGAGGACAACATGTCAACAAAACCGAATCTGCCATCCGCATCACCCATGAGCCTACCAATATCGTCGTGCAGTGTCAAAACGACCGAAGCCAACACAAAAATAAATCTGCTGCCATGAAGATGCTCAAATCAAGACTCTATGAGTATGAGATGGCAAAAAAACAGGCAGAGATCGATGGTATCGAAAAGAGCGAGATCGGCTGGGGACACCAGATCCGCTCCTATGTCCTCGCCCCCTATCAGCAGGTCAAGGATACGAGAAGTAACCAACCATTTTCCAATGTAGACGGTATCCTAGATGGAGATATCGATAAATTGATTGAAGGGGTGCTGATCGCACAGGCGAAGTAGATCACTTCTCCCAAGAATCAATCCATCAAACAACGCACTGATAGACCATAAGCACGACTGCCGTAGCTATAGCCTGCACTAGGTAGGGGGTGATTAGCACCCTCAGGAACCCAGGCGAAAGCAGATGAGTTAGTATCATTCACCGAACTAGCCCAGACCCAGCCCGACAGATCTACACTGATCATATCAGCAGAGCCGTCACCTCGGTAACCAGCCGAAGGAAACTTCAAGAAGCTCTCAAAGGCATCATTACTGTTACTTATCTCCGCAGAGCCTGCATCAAAAAGTTCGGCTTTCAGCTCATCTACAGTCGGTACTCTGAAACCCACAGGACACACAGAAGAACCGTCTAGTTTTGACCAATTGGCAGCTCTGATCGTCCCATTATCATCTACACCTCCATCTGCCCAATCAAGTGGATCAATATCGACAGTGATAAAATCCCCATGCCCCACAATGCCTACATCCACAGCCAAAATATCTGTAGT
>QMKU01000052.1 GCA_003646525.1 Campylobacterota bacterium | reverse complement strand
TCACCTATATCCCACTCCTAAATCCTCTGGACTTCATACAACTCATTGGACTCTTGATACTCTTCTATTGGGTCTATCACTATAGAGATCGTTTCTTGCCTGAGAGTAAGGTCGTACTCTTTACTATTAGTTCTGTTATGTTACTGATCCTCAGTTCAGTTATTTTTGCGAGAAGTGTTCACTTCTATCGAGAGGTCGCTTATACCATCCCCACACTTCTGGAGGATATCTTCTTTCAGGCAGGACTCTCTATACTCTGGAGTTTGATTGCGATTGTTATCATGTTCAGTGCCAAATATCTCATCAATCGTAATTTGTGGATGGTAGGTATGGGACTGCTAGGATTGGTAGTGCTTAAACTTTTTGTGGTAGAACTCGGTAGTAGTGGAACGGTTGAACGGATTATCTCATTTATTGCAGTGGGTGGTCTGATGCTCCTAATAGGATACTTCGCACCGCTACCTCCCAAAAGAGAATAGTTATTCGTCATTTTTCTTTGCTAACTCTACTTTAAATACGGCACCACTCTCATCATTTGTTATGCTAAGTGTGCCACTACAATGTTCCTCTACGATGGTTTTACTCATATATAGCCCTATGCCAGTACCATTCTTTTCTAATTTTGTAGAGAAGTATGGATCAAATATCTTGTCGATTATCTCTGTGGGTACTCCTCCAGCGTTATCATGTATCTCCAATACATTTTTGCCATCTTTTTTATAAGTTACTATTCTTATCTTAGGATCTTTTATGTTCTTCTCCAGCAGGACATCTTCTGCATTCTTTATGATATTGAGAACAACCTGTTTTAGCTCATTTGGATAGGTTAAAAATCTATACTCGGTAGAGAGATTTTGTATGATAGCGATGTTCTTATTTTCTATGGAAGTCCCTACGATATCAAGTACAGACCCTATGATCTCATTATATGAACTCTCCTTCAACTCTTTGGATGATTTGAAGAAGTTTCTAAAGTCATCTATGGTCTGGCTGAGATGTTGAGCGTATTTGGAGATGTATTGAGCTTGCTCTATGACTGTCTCTTTGTCAGCCTTGCCCAAATTGGCTTTTAGCTCCAATGCAGCACTTCTAGATCCTATCGCCGCCAAAGGCTGTCTCCATTGATGTGCTATCATAGATAACATCTCTCCCATTTGGACTAGACGAGACTGTTGCCGAAGCCTTAGGATTATTATCTCGTCATGACTCTTTATTAGAAGCTCTCTTGATTGTATCTGCTTATATACAAAATAGAGAAATATTAGTGAAAATGTCAATATAGCAAAACGCATTATCAGGATACCTTTGAAGATAGTAGGAATATAATAACTATGAGTATATGATACTAGCCAAGCACCGATGCTACCTTCCAAATTATTTATGGGTAAAAATGAGATAATGTAGCTATTTTTATTATGATCAAGATATAGACTAAATATATCATCCTGAAGCATTTTTCTTGCTATCTCTTCTTTGACAGGCTTCAACATTATCCTCTTATCGTCTGTGCACCTTCCTATGCTATGTATTTTACCTAGTGTGAGCATATAGTTTGGATTTTCTGCACTCGGTAGATAGTTTAAGATCAGATCATTTCTCTTCCACGCTTTTGCATCAAAAATCTTTTTATAGACTAAAAAATGTGTATGAATATGACTAATATTATTGAGATACCACTGAAAACTATCGCTAGAGAAGGATATCTCCATCGCCCCTATATATTTACCATTTTTACCAAATATAGGAAATGTGTTTCTGAAACCATGTGCTGTTCTGCCTTGTGTAAAGCCTCTAATAGGTTTTTTAGTTCTATTTGTATAGTTAAAGTCATATCTAATATCGCTTAAGTCGTCACCAAATTTACTAGGTTTGTGCATTCTTAGAAATGATTCATTATTGGGAAGCACGAAGTGATACTGCAAAACACCTTTCCCTTTGGATATCTCATATTTATCTGCCAAAAGTTTATGAAGTTCATTTCTCAGGA
Organism: Campylobacterota bacterium; assembly: GCA_003646525.1. Lineage (GTDB taxonomy): Bacteria > Campylobacterota > Campylobacteria > Campylobacterales > Sulfurovaceae > SZUA-451. The sequence goes on along the minus strand of QMKU01000052.1, from coordinate 5,904 downwards.
GTGTTTTCTTCTCTTTCGTCGCACTATTGGCTTCTGTTATGATCTCGATCAGTCTCTCTTGATTGATAGTGGATTTATACATAGCTTTTGAGGTGATTTTTTGTGTTTGGAGCAGTATTTCATAGTGTATCTGCAATCTATTTGAGTTTTCTTCCAGAACCATTTGAATTTTATCTTCGGCATTTTGTTTTGTAATGGTATAGACAAAACCATTGAGTATAACAATAAATATTGCAAGGATTATTATCGCTCTATTTGTAAGTAGATATTTTATATAGTTACTCATCACCATTAACTCCTGACCTCTATTTTAACAGCATCTATATCTTGAACCTCTCTGCGCTCTCCTTGTGCTATTATATCATTAAATAGTAAACCATAAGCGTAAACTTAATTTTATTATCGAGGTTCATACCACTCCTTTACTTATTGGAGGTAGCATTATTTTATTCAAACTATCTGCTGATCGCTTTGAGGGCTGCCATTAGATATTTTGGATGGTGTGCTGGTTCATACATTGGATGAACCTCTTTATCTGTATCAAAGAGACCATAGACTGCCATCTGAGCAGTTCGCACTGAGTACTCTACTGTAAATACACAATCTTTTGGTGCTTCAGCAAATTGACCTAGGAATGCAAAATTTGTTGCTCCTTTGGGTATGACATCTGGTCTATCACCAAGTACTCTAGGCATAAAGAGACTATCGACGAAAGGCATAGCAACAGGGATACAGTTGACTTTTCCGGCATCTGTGATAGGTTTCATCAAATCCTGTATCTTCAAGTGGTAGTAGAGTTCCTCAAGCATCTCTGCACCGCTACACTCAGCCATTGTTTTATTGATATAGTTTCCTTTTCTATCAGGATAGAGTCCATAACCCCAGAAGATCTTGACATCATCTGGCTGATTGGGAAAATGTGGCTGGCGAGCGATAACGATAGACATGAACCAGTTAGAATCAGTCATTGTCACCAATCCGCCTGTACCATCCACATTGCCTGAGAAGTTTTCCATATAGTCAAGGAATGTATTATCTTTCATGGTTGCGGTAAATGAGTACCACTTTTGCAGATCGATATTGTCACAGAATGGACTTGGATTACCAAATGAACTCTCTTTTGGTGCAATCTTTTTCCACAATTTCCAAGAGCCAGATTCATCCAATCCTTTGAGTTTAGCAGGAGTATCCCATGCTCCATTATCTGTGCACTCTGTAATTGAACCATTGGTAAAAAATGCAAAATCGTTTTTTCCTAAAATGATCTCATCTTTATCTTTTAAATGTAAAACAGTTGCTGATTTTTTATCTGCTGATAGATCAAAGTCGATATCTACCACCTCCATACCCATATCAAAAGAGACACCTTTGTCTTCAAGATATCTTCTCATAGGTCTTACTACAGAGTCATATTGGTTGTACTTGGTACGCATAACTCCACCTAGTTTGTAAAGACCATCAACTAGGTGCATAAATCTCTTCATATATCGTCTCATTTCAGCCAAACTGCTCCACTTTTGGAAGGCAAACATAGATGTCCAGATATGCCAAAAATTGGTATCAAAGAAATCCTGATCAAACCAATCTTCGATTCGTTTATCTCCTAATGATTTTTCCGAAACCATAGTCAATTCTAGAAAATCTTTTTGCTGGCCAAATGTCAAGCCATAGGTTGAGACATCTACTTTTTTGCCATCTTTGAGAAGTCTTGCTTGTCCATTGGAGACAAATCGTTCATTGAACTCATAGGACTCATCTCGTACTGAAACATTGGGATCTTCCAGTGATGGTATGTGTGAGAGCAGTTCCCAGTAGCACTCGTAATGCATCTCATGCATCCGACCACCACGCACAACAAAACCTTTTTCAGGATCTCCCGCTCCATCCAGAGCACCACCAGCAATAGTATCCTTCTCTAATATATGGATATTTTTAGCAGTTACTCCAGCATCCTTGATCAGATAGACGGCACTTGCCAAAGAGGCAATACCGCTACCTATCAGATAGACCTTTGACTCTTTTGGATTGATATTTTTTGTGTTTTTCATCGGTTTCCTTTTTGTTGATGCTGTATTGTATGATTCTCATTAACATTATATCTCATAGATTTTAATATATCGTTAGGAACTATTGCTCGTCACACAGCTCCAACTGTGTGATGCTTCATTGGCGATACGATTCATAATTACTATTCTACTATCAAATAAACAATTGACGCTATATAGTCAATGATGTGCTGTTTGGCAGTGCCAAATCTACGCATAAAAACTTATTTCATTGGCATTGCCCAGTAGCCTCCCCGTTTGCTAATATCGTCTTATCTACCATTTCATCTCCTCAAGTATCAAAAGGGCATCTTTGAATTTATATTTGTAAACTAACTCTTTTACTCTATTAAATACTATCTTGTCCTCATCTCCTAGTTGATATTTTTCAATCTCTTGGATAATAGACTTACACCTATTTGCTCTATTTTTTTTTGTGAACTCTTTTAGTTGGCTAAATAACTCTTCTCTTGTTTTACTACTTGGTTCCAAAAGTTTGGCAGACTCTTCACTCTTTTGCTCAACTAAAAGTTGTAAATCTTCTATGACTTTTTTAAGTTCATGATATACGCTCTTTAGCAGATTCTTATCTTGCGTCTCATCTAACTCTTTTATCTTGGTGTGTAAACTTGCTGCACCTATATTTGCACTAAGACCTTTCAGTGTGTGAGTGGCTCTTTTAAAATCTACTTTGTTGAGTTCATCTATGTTAAACTCACTATAGTCACTTTTGAAATTACCTAATATTTTAAGATAGAGTTTTATATTTCCAGCCAAGTGCTTAAGACCTTGTTTGGTATTTATATATTGAAATTTAGGGAGTTTGATTTCATCTGCTTCATCTATTTCTACTATCGCATCACTCTTTTTAGATATATATTTGAGTAGCGTTGCATAAAGTTTTTCTACTTCTATTGGTTTGTTTAGATGTTCATTCATTCCAGCATTTTTTGTTCGCTGGACATCTTCTCTCATGGCGTTTGCTGTAAGTGCAACTATCGGTATATCTCTGTTACGCTCTCTTATGATTTTAGTAGCTTCATACCCATCCATTATAGGCATCTGTATATCCATAAGTATAAGCTCGTAATCTTTAGTGTTTGTGAGCTCTACAGCTTCTTTTCCGTTGTTAGCTATATCTATCTTTATGCCACTGTCTTCAAGTAGTCCTAGGATTATCTCTTGGTTTGTTTCATTATCTTCTACGAGTAGTAGAGATGAGTTCAGAAGAGAGTTTAAGTTGTATTTTAAATCTTTACTCTGTCTCTTCTCTTCTCTAGTTGATTTGTAATCTTCTACAAAAACTTCACTAAGAACATCATTAAGTATTGATGGGTTTATTGGTTTTTGTAAAAAGGTTTTTATGCCTACTTCTTGTGCTAACTTGATTATAGACTCTTGCTTGAAGCTACTTACCATAATGACAGCAGGGGGAGCAGATGCTCTAATGCAAGTAGACTCTTTGTCACACATACTGCACATATTATTGACTAGTTTAGTTGTCTCTATGCCATCTAGTTCAGGCATATTCCAGTCCATAAGTATAAGGTCATAGTTAGACTCTGTGTCATGACATTTTTCTATTGCTTGAGAACCACTGTAGGCATGTTCTACCCCAAGACCGAACCTATCCAAGATACCTCCAAGTACATTATGCCAACTTCTATTATCATCAACAACAAGAATCTTTTTTCCATCAAAGAGATTGAAACTATTGTTGGCTTCTATCTCCTGAAGCTCAATTTCAAAAATAAACTTACTTCCCTTGTCAGACTCGCTCTCTACCCATAATTGACCATTCATAAGTTCTATAAGCTGTTTAGATATACTGAGCCCTAGACCTGTTCCACCATACTTTCTAGTTGTACTTCCATCTGCTTGAGAAAAAGAGTTGAAAAGTTTCTCTTGTTCCTCTTGCTTAATCCCTATTCCTGTATCCTTGACGCTGAACATAAATCTATCAGCACTAATTCTTTGGATATATATTCCAATTTCACCCGACTCTGTAAATTTGATAGCATTGCTCATAAGATTAGTAAGAATTTGTCCTAACCTCAAGCTATCTCCAAAGAAGTTTTTACCTATTTCTTTATCATAATCCACAATAATTTCTAAGTTTTTCTCATGAGCTTTAAACTCTATAAGGTTGATAACACCCTCTACCACTTTAAATATATCAAACTCTATCTTCTCTATAGAGAGTTTTCCTGCTTCTATTTTAGAGAAGTCCAATATATCGTTAATAATACCAAGTAGAGATTTTGCACTACTATCTATCTTGTGTAGATAGTGTTGTTGTTTATCAGTTAACTCTGTTTGAAGGGCTAGGTGATTTATGCCGATAATACCATTCATTGGTGTTCTTATCTCATGAGACATATTTGCCAAGAACTCTGATTTTGATTTTGTACTCTCTTCAGCTCTATCTTTGGCAAGTTCTAGCTCTTCTTTTACTATCTTTTCTTGTGTAATATCTCGTACATTGCTAAGAATTCTATCGGGATTTCTTAGCATAACAGCAGACATATTAATATCTATATAGCTACCATCTTTGATCCTGCAACGCTTCTCAAAATTCTTAATATATCCAACGGCATGTAGACTAGAAAGTCCTTGGGCAGAGTGTTCCAAATCATCAGGGTGAGACAACTCAACACATGAAGTTTTGAGTATCTCTTCATAACTAAATCCTGTCATTTTAAGATAAGCTGGATTGATAGTAAGAAACTGTGAAGACATATCCATAATAGCTATAGATTCAGTAGATGCATTATATATCACTTCAAACATCTCTTTTTGTCTTTTTGTCTCCTCTTCTAGTTTCATCTGTTTTGTAATATCTTTTGCACTTACTAAAACAGTCCCATCGTACAAGTCTGATACAGACATATTAATAGTAACAAAAGAGCCATCTTTTGTTTTACAATCTTTGATAAAATTGGTGATATATCCATCTTTGAAGACTTTTTGAATAGCCACTTTACTTCTTTGAATATCCTTTTCAAAACTTAGCTTTAAGCAGCTAGTTCTGATAAGTTCATATTGGGTATAACCAATCATTTCTGCAAAAGCTTGATTTGTTTCTAAAAAGGCGGTTGTTTGTACATCAAGTATAGCTATACCATCTTTAGAAGTTTCATATATTGTCTGAAATCTATTTTTTTGTTCCTCTAGCTCTTCTGTTCGTATCTGTATATTGTGTTCTAACTCTTTTTTTTCATTTTCATAAGCTTTGTAGAAGATGATATTGTTCAGTACATTTGAAAACTGAGATATTGCATTTCCTAGAGCTAGTTGGTTTAGCTTATCCAAATCAGGGCTACTCTCTTTTTTGTCAAGAGAATTTCCGACAATCATAAGAGCATAGGGGAGTCTTATATCCCCTCCAAAAAGTTCAAAATATGCTTCGCTTAAGAAGAGTGATTTAGCAAGTTTAACAACCTTCTCATCTATAGCATTTTGAGTATGAACAATAGGCTTTCCACTTACTCTAAGATACTCAATAATTTCACCAGAAAGAAGTAAGTTTATGATTTTTAAAATCATCTGTTCTTGAGGTTTATCATAACCTACAGATTTTTCTACTTTAAACCAACCGTTACTCTCATCATGTTTAAAAATCAGACATTTCTCAAAACCCAAATCTTTAGATGCAAAAGTTAGTGCAATATCAAAAAGTTGATCTTCACTTATAGATTCATTTATATTTTTACCTATCTCATAAAGTTTTGTATATATTTTTGTCTGTTTGTCTGCTGTGTTCATTATGATTTAAAGTACCACTTCTACTTCTAGGTAATCATCACCATTAGCGATACCTTTAGTACGGATTGTTTTATATCCAAACTTAGATTTTCTT
>QMKU01000051.1 GCA_003646525.1 Campylobacterota bacterium | reverse complement strand
TTCTTTTTGCACTAAAATATCCTTTTGGGGCTACTTCCAATATTGTGAAGCCAAGAGCAAATTTATGAAAAAAATCCTTAACTTGATAATAAATAGAAGTAAGCTCTATAATAAATTAGAAGTATTATACCAAAAAGGCTATAATTCAACCCAAATATTGAAGGAAAAAAATTGAAAAAGATACTGATCACGAATGATGATGGCTATGACTCCAAAGGATTACACGCACTTATCGAAGCACTACAGCCTCTAGGACAAGTCATTGTCGTTGCCCCTTCGATGGAAAAATCTGCCTGTGGACACTCATTGACTCTGACTAGACCATTGCGTTTCGTGGGTGTCAATGATGACTTCTATAGGCTCGATGACGGCACACCCACCGACTGTGTCTTTCTTGCTCTACACAAACTCTATGATGAAAATGAGAAACCAGATATTGTCATCTCAGGCATCAACAAGGGTGCCAATATGGGCGAAGATATTACTTACTCGGGGACAGCCTCGGCTGCTATGGAAGCAGTACTTCAGGGCATACCAGCTATAGCTATCTCCCAAGTCTGCATAGACAAATGCCAAAATATCGATCAACTTGGGTACGAATTGGCAAAAGAGACGATAGCGGATATCGTCAAACGAATCTTTGATGATCGTTTCCCTTTGCCAGAGAGAAAATTTCTCAATATCAATATCCCTCCTATCCAAAGTGATGCCTGCAAAGGATACAAGATCACCCGTGCAGGCAACCGCTACTATGGCAATGATGCACAAGTTCACCGCAACCCACGAGGGCTGGAGTATTTTTGGATAGGACTCCCTCATCTAGACTGGCTCAATACTGAGGGGCATATCACGGATTTTGAAGCGATCAACCAAGGCTTTGCATCCATTACGCCTGTCCATTTAGATATGACTAGCCATGACGATATCAAAACTTTGGAAGCTTGGCTATGAGATATGAACGATGTAGAGTCCTTTTTGGCGATGACTTCGAGGTGCTAGAGCAAGCCAAAATACTAATACTTGGAGTGGGTGGTGTCGGAAGCTATGCTCTTGACTGTCTCTACAGAAGCGGTGTAACCCATATCACTATCGTCGATCATGACACCTATGATATCAGCAATCAAAACAGACAGATCGGCAGTGACGCAGTGGGTGCCTACAAAACAGAAACACTCATGACACTCTATCCAGGGATCACAGCGATCCATCAAGAGATGGATATGGCTTGGGTAGAGACTTTTGATTTTGACCCCTATGACTTGGTAATAGATGCCGCTGACACGACAAAGGTCAAAATAGAAATCGCAAAAAAAATTTATAAAAAACTTATCATGTCACTAGGTTCCGCCAAACGATATGACAGTAGCAAAATCGAAGTTGCCTCCATCTGGAAAAGCCATGGAGATGCCTTGGGAAGAAAGATTCGAAATGAGCTCAAAAAAGCAAAGTTTGATCGTAATTTCACTGTTGTTTTTTCACCTGAACAGGATCGTTGCAAAGAGAAGGGAAGCTGTGTCGCCGTTACTGGAGCCTTTGGACTGATGATCTGCTCCGAAGCAATCAAGAAAATTCTTAAGAACAACTACCCAAATTAAATATTTAGGAGCAGGGACTTTAGTCCCATAAAACGGGACTAAAGTCCCTGCTCCTAAAATATAAACATACCTTGGGGTAGCCTTGCATCAAATACCTAAAACAATAGCCATATAATTATTGCAACAATTATATGGTATAATAAAAACATAGGTTAAGAAGGTGGGTATATTTGAGAGGGTTGTTTAAAATATACTTTAAAATGTTTTCAAAACGGATAAACTAGTAGTATCCTAAGACCAAAAGGAGTTAATTATGAAAACTTACAAAAAAATATCTCTGATTTTTGCTTTCCTGCTGATGGGGATGACTACTCTTTCAGCGGCAACACAAAGTGAAATAGATGGATTGGTAGCACTCTATAATAGTACTGGCGGTGACAGCTGGACCACTAATACTAATTGGAATAATGGGAATGATCCTTGTACTAGTAATTGGTATGGTGTAATGTGTGATAGCAGTAGCCATATTGAGGTTCTTGATTTGCGAGAAAATAATCTTGTGGGTTCTATTCCAGCTGAAATTGGAAACTTGGAAAAAATGACAGATCTCGTTTTATTTGGCAACAACCTCACAGGTTCCATTCCAATAGAGATTAGATACTTAACTGGATTAGATAATCTAGATTTGAAAATCAACCAACTTACAGGTTCTATTCCAAGTGAAATTGGAGAATTGACACTTTTGTTGGGTCTCTTTTTGGATGGAAATCAACTCTCAGGTTCTATTCCAAGTGAAATTGGAGATATGACAAGCTTAAAAGAGCTAGATTTATACACAAATGAGCTCAATGGTTCTATTCCAAGTGAAATTGGAGACTTGGGAAATTTGGAAAAATTAAATTTGTATGATAATCAGCTTACAGGTTCTATTCCAAGTGCAATTGCAAATTTAGATGGTTTAACCAAGCTCTATTTGTTCGATAATCAGCTCACAGGTTCCATTCCAGCAGAAATTGGAACCATGGTAGACTTAGTGGACCTAAACTTATCCAATAATCAGCTTACAGGTTCCATTCCGAGTGAAATTAAAGATCTGACTGACTTAGTCAAACTAGACTTAAGCAATAATCAACTTACAGGTTCCATTCCGGCAGAAATTGGAGATATTGTAGATTTACTAGACTTAAATTTGTCTAATAATCAGCTTACAGGTTCCATTCCAACAGAAATTGAAACTCTAGTAACCTTGGCTAATCTAGATTTTAGCAACAATCAACTCTCTGGTTCCATTCCAACAGAAATTGGAGATGTGGCAAATTTAGTAAAACTCAATTTGAGTAATAACTACTTGGGTGGAGAGGTACCAACAGAGATTACAAACTTGGAGATACCTGACGATATTGGACTTGAACTCCAAGACAACTGTAGTCTCCACTCAGACGATACAGGGACGCAAGGTTTCATTGTTAAAAAATCAGCAGTAGCTAACTATGATCCAGAATTCTTAGCGACGCAAGGAAACTGCCCTCCTGATCCTGATTCCAATCCCGTGATGGCTCCTATCATAATGTATCTTTTGAACTAACAGTACTGCCACAAGAGAGCGAGAGAAGATACGCTTTCTTGTTAGCTTCCTGCTTCCAATAAAATCATCTTAATAGGTAAAATCCATACTGCAATCATCAATATTTTCTACAGAGATTATCTTTTTTGCTATCTTGAGATAGAGACCACTCTCATAGAGGAATTTTACAATCTTCCTGTCAATTAGATTATCTTTTGCCATAAAATAGAGGATTTTCATCGACTCTGAAAGTTTTTTTGCCTTTTTGTAAGGTCTGTCTGATGCAGTAAGTGCTTCAAAAATATCAGCAATTGCCAAAATTCTTGCTTCAAAAGAGAGAGAGTCTCCCTTGAGCCCCAATGGATACCCCTTGCCATTAATTTGTTCATGGTGCGCACCTGCTATTTCTGGAATGCGTTCATATTTTTTTGGAAATGGTAATTGCTGAAGCATTTGCAAACTAACCAAAGCATGATTATTTATCTTAAGTCTCTCTTTGTCATTTAGTGTACCCTTTTGAATCGTTAGATTTAACACTTCATCATCACTCAGCCAATCCTTCTTGATACCATCAATAATAATCTTAGCTTTTGCAATATTTTTTACTATTTTAATCTTTTGATCACTAAAAAATTCACTTCCTTCGTTTGCCTCCTTGATAAATATCAACTCTTCATCTATTTTTTTAGTAGCATTATAGTATTCATCTGAGAGGGATATTTTTGTTTTGTCATCGGCTTGCTCACTCATCTTTAGATAAGAAATTTCCAAATCCCGCTTTCGGATCTCTGCTTTCATCTTGACTATCTCTATACGATCATAAATTGTTTGGAGTTTCGTTCCCTTATCTACTATATATTCTGGTGTTGTCATTTTACCAATATCATGCATTAGTGCAGCCAATTTTATCTCTTTTAACTCTTGATCAGAGTAGTTTTTGTCCCTGAACACTGTTTGATCCATATTGATTGCAATGGTTATCATCTCTGTGATATCAACTACTTTTTCAATATGTCCAGCGGTATATTTTGATTTTTCTTCGATAGCAATATTGATCGTATGCAAAAATGACTCAAGTAGATCTTCAAGATCATCAATAAGCTGCTGTTTTGTCAGTGCGACAGCAGCCTCTGAAGCGAGCGCAGCCGTAATTTTTTCATCAAAACCATTGAAAGAGTCTATTTGACCATAATGATTTTTTTTATTGATAAGCTGTAAAACACCGATGATTATATCTTCATGATTCTTCAAAGGTACCACGAGCATGGACTGCGAGCGATATCCTGTTTTTTGATCAAATAGTTTGGTTCCAGAAAAATCAAACTTGTCCGTATCATAAACATCAGGTATATTGATCACACTATCCTCAAGCACAGCAACTACGGCAACCATGGAACAATTTTTTGTACCGTCTGCTGCATTGAGTGGTAGTGATTCCCAAGTGATATCTCCATTGCTTCCCCCCATCTTGATATCCAATGAATCAGTTTGGACTACCTTGAATTCGAGTCTATTTGCTTCTGAGTTCAAAAGATAGAGCGTACCTCCATCAGCTTTTGTCAACATCTTTGCCTCAATAAGAATTAGTTCGAGTAGATGATCAATGTTTTTTTCAGCAGTGAGTGCTATGGCAATACTAGACAATTCCCTGATTAAAGTATCTATTTGATTCTTTTTTCTATCATATTGTATAGTTTTCTTGTTCGGATCAAAATATATTCTATCACCATCAGAAAGAATTTTTGATTTATTATTTAGTATACCGTAAGAATCTATCTCTTTGACAATAGCATTATGAAAAAATGGCTTAAGATGCATGGGGTATATTGCAAGATCATCTCGATGCAATTTTTTTAATTCACGATAGAGGAGTTTTGGTGTCAAGTGCTTGCTATCATAGGCAAGTTGATCATATTCCGAAGAGAAGGAGACATCAATACAGAGGGAGTGGATGGATTTATCTCTATTGAGTCTTTCCCAAATAACATCAGTGATATAGGTATCTGCGGTGATCAAAATACCTTGATGGTTTTTTTCGACAATATATCCACAACTTCCTGCTGTGTGGTTAGTTTTGATCGGGGTAATAGACAATCCATCTATTTCATAAACCGTGTCTGTCTCTATCTCAATAAACTCTACAGTATTTTTATCTGCATTTAAAAGTTTAATTTGACTAAAATCAGGCCATACTTCATTGTTGAAGATAGATGATTTTAATACTTCAATCGTCTCTTTCAGGGCATAAATACTGATGGATTCAGATGCAGTAGCTATAATATCTTCTATGAGAAAAGGTATATCACAAATATGATCTAGATGAGCATGCGTCAAAAATATTTGATAAATTTCAGAAACGGCATCATCGAGAGGAGTTATCAAGTTTCCAGCATCGATAACAGTATGCTTGGAGATCTGGACACAAGTCGATCCTGCATGTGAGGTTCGTGTACCACAAGCTCCTAAAAATTCAATATATTCCATCCAATACCCTTATTTTGTTGTAAAATTGAAAACCCCATCAAAATTGTTATTTTTCTCTCTGATAAGATACTCACATCGTTTCTGATACATTCTGTAGAGTTTATATGAATTTGTATCTGAAAAATTTGCCAATATCTCAAACTGCCCTATTGCATCCGTGAATTTTCCTTTTCTGTAGAGATTAAGAGCTTCATCATATTCCTCAAGCTCTTCTTGTGATATATCTTCTATTAGTATTTCAAAAATCGTTACTGGTTTACTTTTGCCTTTTACTCTCACCCAATCGAGTTCCCGTATGGAATAGTTTCCTCTTAGGGCTTTTTTGGTTGTTTCTGAAATGATCAGTAGTACACCATAGGTTTTACATAAGCCTTCAAGTCTTGATGCTAAATTAACATTATCTCCAATAATCGTATAGTCCGATCGACCAAATGATCCCATTTCACCAATAGTAACGACCCCAGTATTGATACCGATTCCGATATTGATCATCATATCATAGTGTGCTTTATGATCTTCTGTTTTTTCATTTATTGCTTTTTTTACGCTAAGATATCGATCTTTTTGATGCTCCTTAATCTTTCTGTTTATCTCTTTGAGTGCCAATAACTGTTCGATAGCAGATTGTACAGCTTGATCTGCATGATTTGCTACATCAGTAGGAGCATTCCAATACGCCATCATAGCATCACCAATAAATTTGTCAATTGTTCCGTTATGACGCACAACGATATCAACCATGGGTGTCAAATATTCATTGAGTAGGCGGATCAAATCTTCAGGTTTTCCAATCACCTCTGAGATGGTAGTAAATGAACGAATATCACTAAAAAATATTGTAACATTTTTCTCTTTTGGCTTGAGAAGATTATGTGTCTCATTTGTGAGGATATCTTGCATGACAGCAGGTGAAACCTTCTGTGCAAAGGCTCTTTGCAGCTGTTGCTTTTGTCTCGAAGTAAAAATATAACGCACCAAAAGTATCAGAATCATTGTTGCAAAAAGTGAAATGAGTGGAAGAAGAATATTGATAATCATACCCTTCTCGAAAAGTAGCACAAAAAAGAGTTGATAGAGTCCATAGAGAAAAAGAATCAAAGCAGGAATGATCAACCAAGCATTAAAAAGATAAAAGATCAATGTAGAGAAGATGACTATCAAAATAATCATAGCCAAATCAATCAACTCCGCATTGTGTGGCGTAGCAATCAAATCATTTGCCAAAACAGTATCAATCATATTGGCATGAATTTCGACACCTGGCATCACACTATCAAAAGGAGTAGGCTTGAGATCCGCAAGTCCAACTGCTGATGTTCCAACAAGCACAAATTTACCTTCAAGTTCAGATGGATTTACTTTTTTTTCTATCACATCACTGGCGCTAAAGTAGTGAAAATGCCGTGAAGGTCCTCTGAAATTGATACTTAACCTTGCATATCTATCTGTGGGAATTACAAGCTCATTGAGCCATACACTATCGACACCAATCTCACTATTTTGCACGATGACTTTGTCTGTACCTGTATAGATACGAATCATCTCTAGTGCAAGCGAGGGATAGAGTATATCTTGATAACGCATAAGTAGTGGAATCTGTCGTATCATACCTCCAGGATCTGGTGTTGTATTGAAAAAACCACTGGAATAAAAGGCTTCCTGAAGGCAATCAATATTTAACTTAGTGCCCATAGGCTCTGGAATATAATGCTCATCACTCAATCCTTTTTCAATAAAAATAGCGGGAATAGAGGCTGATTTTGTACTATTGAAATCAAAAGAGAAAAAATAGCCTCCGATAACAGGAGCCTCTCTGATAGCCAAAGCAAGAGCCTTGTCATAGGGATCAGGACAACACTCCTGCTCTTCCATTCTATAGTGTGCAACACTTTTGTCGGCTTCTGCAAAAACTATATCAAGTCCTATGATACCTACACCATCATGCTTTAGTTGCGTGATTAGAGAAGCAATAATATTACGAGACCATGGCCACTGTCCATATTTTTGAAGACTTTTCTCATCAATATCTACTATCACTACTTGCCCTGTCACAGGAATAGAGCCTCGCATCACAAAGAGAAAATCACGCAGACGACTATCAAGTGACAAAAACTTCTGAGGAGTAGCAAGATAAACCCAACCCAGCGATACTATTAATAAAAAAAGTACGCCAGCGAGCGTCACCGATCGCCTTAGCATTCAAAGTCACCTAGCCTGAGTGTGGATATGGTGGTGGTGGTGGCGGTGGTGGCGGTGGCGTTGGTTTAGGTGGGATCACTGGTGGTGGATTTATTGGCAATGGTGGATAAATCTCTGGTG
>QMKU01000050.1 GCA_003646525.1 Campylobacterota bacterium | reverse complement strand
CTTAATATCCCTCTACTTAAAGAGTCAAACAAAGCAGTTAAAATGCTTGAGGCATCTATTAAATAGATAGCCTGTAAATATCTATCTTGAGCGAGTAGTATCTGCTTCTACTTCGTTCAGGTTTTGGGATTAGGAACTACAGTTTAATAATATCAAATAACAGATACTTGGAGTAGGGACTTCAGTCCCGTCAGACGGGACTGAAGTCCCTACTCCAAAACGCTTATCGTTTGGGAGTTATTTCTATTCTATTCCTTAATAAATAAACCCATTTTATAATTCTAACTTTCCAGTAATCCAAACTTATGGATAAATACCTCATCGATATCAATCAAACCTTTTGCCTGTAAGCCCTTCAAAACATCTGCATCACATAGCGTATCACCTGGCCACTCTCGCTCATAACCATCGATCTCACCTTTGTTTGTGCCATCGATGATGATCATTGGATCGAGCAGGATATCTCTCTGTGCATCGATATTGTTGACTACACGCCATATCAACATATAAGGGTTGTCTATGTCATTGTTGGTCTTGTCCACAATCACTAATAGTTTGATATGCTCTTGGAGAGTCTCAAGCTTTTGAATATCCTCAAACACTGCCTTGCTTTTCGTAACAGTGACCACACAAACTGGATTTTTTGTCTGTGTGAAATACTGCCTAAGCTCTATCACATCACTATTGATAGCTTGCATTTTCTTGAGAAGTTCACTGTCACTCAATGCTGTCTCAACTCCCCGAGAAACTTCATCGCCTGTCGCATCCACACCCAATTTCCCACCTACTAGCTGCTCCGGTGAAGCGTGGTCGAGTTGATCGACGATACCCTGTGTGATCAATATCTTTTGGGGGTCAAGTCTGTTGAGGATATATTCTGTCAGAGATTCAAACGATTCAAGCTCAGGCGCATCCTCTCCGACAAAGATAGCATGCTTGACAAAACTCATCTGCCCTACACCCCAAAAGGCATGCATAAACTGCTGAGCATGTCCTTTGTAGAGTGTCTTCATTTTTGCAAGTATGAGATTATGAAAGACACCATTTTCAGGCATATTGTAATCGATCAAATCTGGTGCCATTGGCTTAAGCATCGGTAGAAAAATCCGCTCCGTTGCCCACCCCATATACTTATCTTCCAACGGTGGCTTACCGACAACTGTCGCCTGAAAGACGGGCTTTTTCTTCATCGTGATCGTCTCTACTTCCATCACGGGAAAAGGCTCTTTGAGTGTATAATATCCAGTATGGTCGCCGAAAGGTCCTTCAATCTCTGTCAATTTAGGATCTACAAATCCCTCTATGACGATATCCACATCACGGGGAATATAGATATCATTGGTGATCGATTTGACTAACTCTGCATTTTTATTTCGTACCAAACCATAAAGCAACATCTCGAACATCCCGTGAGGCATCGGTGCCTGACCGCACCAGATATAGAGAGGATCACCACCGACCGCGACCGTAACTGGCATCTTTTTACCGGCTTTTTGATACTGGTCAAAGAAGTGGGAGGCATCTTTGTGTATCTGCCAGTGCATTCCTAGTCGATTTTTGTCATACTGCTGAAGACGATACATTCCAAGGTTTTGCATTTCACCATTCAAACTCTGGGTATAAACCTGTCCCATTGTAATAAAGGGTCCCCCATCTCCACTCCAGGTTGTCAGGATCGGAAGTTTATCGAGATCTACCTCTCCTTTTGGGATGATGATCTCTTGACACTCACCTCGGAATTTCAAACGCTTAGGAAAGACATTTTTAAGTGAAAATAGTTTTGGCAACGCCGCAAGTTTGGCTTTCCACCCCTTGGGAGGCTTGAGCTTGAGCAATGCATCGATCCCCTCTGCCACCTCATCAGGATGTCTTCCGAAGATTTTTTCTGTCAATGCCTTGCTTGCAAAGATATTCATCAAAACTGGAATATCATATTCAATCCCTTTTGCCCTATTCACAGGTTTTGTAAAAAGTAGCGGACGAGAATCCTCCTTTTTGACTTCAACATATGCCAAATGGGGAATTTCCAATATCACATCCAAAGGCTCATCTATGATCTTCAAATCACCATTCTGTTTCAACCACTCAATTACTTCAACCATTCAAACAATCCTTTTTTCTTCTTATTTAGGGTATAGTAAGGCATTATTTTTTGACGATACTGCTTGTTAGTTACTTTTGCTAAATGGTTATAGCTATTGATCATTCGTTTTATATCTTTTGTAACAACTTTATAAGCTCTGTTATAATCTCCATCTTTGCTTCCTATGATATAGCTCGTATACTCAAAAAGTGATCTGTATGCACGATTGACATCTTTTTGAAATAGATCTAGTGCTTTGATCATTTTTTTAACATCAAGAACCCTATAGAGCTCAAACTCTTTATTCTCTAGCATCTGCTTGGGCATAACAGGAGTATCACTCAGGTATTTAAATATCTTCATCAGATCAGAGATCTGCTTTACAGGATCCTCATACTGACGACTCCAGATATAAATCGTTTCCTTAACACTCCCACTGATGCCTCCCCTCATATTTGCAGCCAATACCTTACTTGGCTTAAGACCACGATTAGGGACGAAGGTATTGGGCTTGGCAAGTTCAGCAACGGCAAACTGCGTCAAAAAAAATAACGCAAAGACTACAAAAAAAGTTTTGAACACGAAAATCCCTTAAAAAATAGTATTGATAGATTATACCCTATTTAGTCAACAAAACAGGAGTTACCACCCCTCAGCAAGATCAATCAGGACAAATCCATCTTCTTGTCGTTTACGCAGTATCTCGGAAAGAGCTGAAAAAGTAGGAGCAGTTTCATATCCTTGAGCGCTATATCCGGGCTTACTAGCAAAAGTACCCATCCATTTTCCGATACCAAATGCAATATTGGTAATCTTATATCCTGCATCCCACTGTTTTTGAATCGCTTCTCTAAAACGCTTCCAATTACTTCTCAAACTCATCGCATGCTGACCATAATCAGGACCCTTGACAAAGATCCCAAGCCAATGTCCCTCTCCATACTCAAGATCAAGCAGTTCAAAGCCCTCTTCCCAGCGTTTCATCACTCTATTTTGAAAATTAGAAAGTTTTTTCTGTCGTTCAAAGGATTGATTGACAAAGCCAGTATTTTTAGCATAGACCGCGACCCATTCGGACAACCCTTGCTCGATTGAAACCACATAATAACCCTCTGTCCATCGTTTTTCGATCGCTAAACTCATACTCTCCCATCTACCAGTCACATCATACGCCTGAGTCGTCCACCCTGTTCCTTTCGAGAAGACACCGACCCA
Source organism: Campylobacterota bacterium (assembly GCA_003646525.1). Classification (GTDB taxonomy): domain Bacteria; phylum Campylobacterota; class Campylobacteria; order Campylobacterales; family Sulfurovaceae; genus SZUA-451. The sequence goes on along the minus strand of QMKU01000050.1, from coordinate 4,717 downwards.
TTTACCATTACCATACTTGAGATCAGTCAAGTGATACCCCTCATCCCATCTCCTCTTTATGACATCAGCAAACCCTTCCCACATCATGCTACTTGCCATGACTTGATCGGTATAAGGACTCCCTTTGACAAATGTACCCACCCATTTATAGCGATAGGCATCATTGTTTTCAGCCTGCACAGAGATGGCTGCCATCATCACTAGCAAAAATATAATTACAACTCTTTTCATAGATCAACTCCAAAAATAATATAGGATAAAGAATTATTATATCCAAAGGATACCAAAAGTAATATTTAAAGTAATACCTATAGAGTTCATTTAAATAGATTTGTGCTAAAATATAGAGTGATAGATATTCTATTTACTCAAGGATGATAGAGATGAAAAAGATATGTTTGACCCTATTGATTTTGCTTTCACCACTCTTTGCCAATGAAGCAAGCGATATTATCAAAAAAGTTGATCAAAATATGCGTGGTAAAAATGTCTATATGAAGATCAAAATGATCATCAAATCACAAAGACATCAACGAAGTATGGAGATGGAAACTTGGGCAAAAGGAGACAAGAAGAGTTTTGTGAAAATCATCAATCCTTCCAAAGATAGAGGCATCACCTTTCTCAATCTCGATGGACAGATGTGGCAGTATATCCCCAAAATAGAAAGAACAATCAAAATCCCACCTTCAATGATGCTACAAAATTGGATGGGAAGCGATATAACCAATGACGACATGGTCAAACAGAGCTCTATCGTAGATGACTACAACGCTAAGCTACTCAGCAAAAAAGGCAATGTCGCCACAATCCAGTTGACACCCAAGCCCAATGCCCCTGTCGTATGGGGTAAAATCGTGAGTCAAGTCAACCTCTCCAGCTATACAGAGATGCGAGATACATTTTATGATGAAAGTGGGAAAAAGGTGCGTATCTTTACCTATAGCAAGGTCAAAAAATTTGGGAACTACTACCTTCCCACTCTATGGGTCGTCAAACCCTTGGATAGATCTAGCAATCAGACGACTCTCATTATTCAAGACGCACTCTACGATGGTGCTATAGGCAATAAATATTTCAGCAAAAGTGCCTTGAAACGATTTTCGAATTAGCGAGAGTAGATGTTCAAACTAGCACTCAAAAACATATTGTATTACAAGGGTCGTTCAGTCACCACTTTTCTACTGACTTTTATTTCAGCTTTTTTCTTTATCGTCTATGTTGCTTTTATGGATGGTTCACATAGCAGTATGCTCAAAAATGCCCTAGATGTATATACCGGTTCACTGCAAATTTATCAAAAAGAGTATCGCGACAAAGGCGGTTATGATTATCTGATCGAAGAGAACCAAAAAGTCTTTGAAATCCTCTCAGACATAGAAGGAATCAAAGCCTATAGCTCACGACTGGAGACTTTTGGTATCGCCTCTTCCAAAAAGCATTCGGCAGCTATGATGCTCACAGGAGTTGACTTCAGCAAAGAGGCAAAACTCTCCCAACTACAAAAGGCACTACAGGAGGGTCTCTATGATTCTACTGGCACCTGTCTCTATATGGGAAGCGAACTGGCAAAAAAACTACAGCTGACTATCGGCGATGAAGTCAGTTTCGTAGGCTCTGCGATCGACTACTCCTTCGTGGCAGAACTCTTCAAACTCTGCGGTACTTTCAAGACGGGTATGTATGACTTTGACAGACAGAGTGCTTTTATGAACCGTCCCTATTTTGATACAATATTTCTCTCTCAAAATAGTTCAAGCTATATTGTCTCCATGGCAGAGCAAATGTCGGATAACGACTCTATCGCCCATCAAATCAGTCGAGATCTCCCCACTGATCTGAGAGTCTACACTTGGGAAGAACTCATGAAATCTATGGTAGAGCTGATGAAGATTGATAGTCTCTTTGGGTATATCTCGATATCACTTTTCTTTTTGGTTATCTTCTTTGTGATTATGATTTATGGCTTTATCAATGTCAGCACACGCATCAAAGAGTTTGGCATCCTCAAAAGCATTGGACTCAGTGATAGAGATATCGATCGTTTGCTCTTTTATGAAATCTTCATCCTCACGACAGGAGCACTAATGCTTGCAACACCTTTAGGATCTTGGCTCGTCTACTATTTTGAGATTTATCCTATCGTCATCCCAGGAATGAGTGAAATATACAAAGAGTATGGTGTTGTATCTGATGAAGTACCCACTCGTTTTGAGCCTTTGACTATCATCTGGAATGTATTGGTGGTCTTTTTCCTCAATCTGCTGAGCATCCTCTATCCGATGTTCTATGTCCGCTCTTTTACACCAGTCGAAGCGATGCGCCATGTTTAAGACCATACTTCAAGTTGCATACAGAAATGCCTATCTCAGAAAAAGCAGAGCACTACTACTGATCCTGATGATCGGATTGAGTATGGGGGTGATGGTGAGTATCGAGGGGCTTTATGATGGAATGTCAATGAATATGATCGACAGAACCAAGCGAAGCGACAGTGGAGAGATCAGCCTCTATGCCAACAAATATCGCCTAGAACATGTGATCAAATATCGTATCTCGGATGCAGACAAAAAGGTGCTAGCACTTCAGAAGATCACTGGAGTCACTGAGGCACTCTATAGACTTGAAGTAGACGGACTAGCACAGACAGCAAGAAAATCCAAACCTTCCATCCTCCTAGGTATCGATCTGGATGATGAAAAAAAGTTTGGGAAGTTTGAAGAATTTCTCAAAGAGGGAGAACTTGATTTTGGCAAAAACAGTGCTTTTATCGGCGGCGGATTGGCAAAGAAACTAAAAGTAAAAATTGGCTCCAAAGTTATATTTACTGCTCAAGACAGTCAAAATGAGATCAAATCAATCGCATTGCGTATCAGAGCGATTATCCGAAGTAGCAATATTAATTTCGATGAAAGAGCCCTCTATATTCCCCGAGGGGAAGCGGCAAGGTTTCTCTCCGTCAAGCAAAACAGTGCCACACAAATCGCCCTACGAACAGATGAGACCCATACCCCTACACTGCAGACAACACTACAGGCAAAGTATCCCAAGCTCTCTGTCTATACCTTCGCCCAGCTCTATCCTCAGCTCCAACAGATGCAGACCATGATGGATGTCTTCAATACGATCACCTTTATGATTGTGATGATTGTTGTCTTTATTGGTATTTTGGGAGTAATGTATGTATCTATACTAGATCGTATACGCGAGTTTGGTATACTTCTGAGCATTGGTTATGCCTATCGCTATATCCGCTATCAGATCATGATAGAAGCCCTACTACTTGGCTTGGCAGGTTATTTTCTAGGTCTCTTTGTAGGTCTGTTGATCTTATCCTATCTGACCTATCAAGGTTTGGATCTCACTCTTTTTGCTGAAGGGATGGAAGCTTTTGGTATGAGCAGTGTAATCTATGCATCGATCAAGAGCAGTTATTTTATATCAACACTTTTTGCAATCATTATTGCCTCTCTGTTGAGTGTCGTACTACCATTGCGAAAAATCAAAAAACTTAACCCCGTAGAGGTGATAAGGAGTGCAGGATGATACAGCTCAAAGGTGTCAATAAATATTTCTACCAAGGTGAACCTAGAGAAGTTCATGCCCTTAGAGACATCGATCTCACGATTGAGAAAGGGGAGTTCTCTGTGATCAGTGGCACATCAGGATGTGGCAAAACAACCCTACTCAATGCGATTGGTGTTCTCGATTCTATTAGTGATGGAGAGATCATTCTCGATGGCAAAGAGATCGCAAATCTCTCTGCTGAAGCCAAAACAGAGATACGCCTCCATGAGATCGGTTTCGTATTTCAAGCCTACAATCTCGTGCCAGTATTGACAGCTGAAGAGAATATCGGACTAATCATGCGGATGCAGGGCTTTGATGATGCTCAAATCAGCCAGAGAGTTCGAGAGATAGCCACACTGCTACAGATTGACGACAAGCTCGACTCACTCCCAAATCTTCTCAGTGGTGGACAGCAACAACGAGTAGCCGTAGCTAGAGCAGTTGCCTCCAAACCAAAAATCATACTGGCTGATGAACCCACTGCCAACCTAGACAGTAGCAATTCAAAAGCCCTAATGAATATGATGCAAACACTCAATGAAAAAGAGGGTGTCACAATCCTTTTTGCTTCACATGACAACTATGTCGTTGAGAGTGTCCGTCGTATCATTCGTCTCGATGATGGTGCATTGGTCACATGAATATAGTCAATATCCTCCTACTAAATAGTCTACTTTTCGGTGAAGCCCTCGCTGGTATGGAGTGGCGTGGCGAAAATACCAACTACACCCTCTCGCAAGGCTCTTTGATCCCTACTGATGAGGAGCGTTATATCTATAACTACAACCGTCTACGACTCTATGGAGAGTGGAAGGAGGATGCTTTTTTTCTCACTGCCATCGGTGATAGTGTCAACTATCTAGGCGAAAAATATGTTAACTCTACCTCATTTGATTTCATTCGGCAACTTCGATCAGATACTCCATTTAAAACACAAACCTCATTTTGTGATTATGATGAGGGGAGCACCTATGGCAGACTATATCGTCTCTATGGCGGATATGATGATGGCAAAAACCGTATCGTACTAGGACTTCAAAATATTACGATGGGCGTGGGACATATTTGGACACCAAGCAACCTTTTTAATCCCAGAAATACTTATGCACTAGAACCAGATGAGACTTTCGGTGTGATGGCACTCTCT
>QMKU01000049.1 GCA_003646525.1 Campylobacterota bacterium | reverse complement strand
CAACAGACGAGACACCCCTCAGATAATCTTCACCATTGCATTCCAATCCATCAGTAAAGGTAATGAGGAGCTTAACGGAAGGTGTCAATAGCACATTTGCCAAAACCTGACCTACCTGATAGTAATCTGTATCATTTTCAATAAGCGTTGTTTGCAATTTTGTTTTTTCAAACTGTGTGAAAGAGACTACCGTTTTTCCCACACTCACTCTACCAGAGCAAATCTCACCATCCGTACTAGATCCGATGAGAGAAGCGGTAGGAAAAAGTGCCACTATCTCCTGAAGTAGAATTTTTATTTTTTCCTTTTTTGTCATTGCTGTGAATATCTGGATCAGCAATTTATCATTATCAACAATACCGTTAGTTTCGACAAATATTTTTAGTTGGTCTAAACTCTCATAGTAGATATTAAATGATTTCATAACTCTTCTCCAATTTTTAATGACGAGCACACCTCAACAAAAAATACACTAATCTATTATATTATTTAAATAGTTTACCCGTATATTTTATCATAAATATAATATTAACCTGCTAGAGTAAAACTTAAAAGACACCCCTAAATCAAAAATTTGAGTTTATCCGGCTTTAACCATCCTTTAGATAATATAGCTTCTTAATTTTGGGTCTAAACGGAGCAATAAATGAATGAAGCAAAATATATTTGGATGGATGGCAAACTCATAGACTGGAAGGATGCCAAAGTACATATCCTGACACATACTGTACACTACGGAAATGCCGTTTTTGAAGGAACCAGAGCTTATCAGACTGAGGATGGTCTAGCAATTTTTAGACTTAATGAGCACTGCAAAAGACTCTACAACTCTGCCAAGATTGTCGCAATCAAACCAAATATGGAATATGATGTCGTCAAAGAGGCGCATCTGGAAGTACTCAGAAGCAATGACTTTACCGAAAATGTTTATATGAGACCTATTATCTTTTTGGGGTATGGACAAATGGGTGTACACCATGTCAAAGCCCCCGTCCAGACTGCAGTTGCTGCTTGGGAGTGGGGAGCATATCTCGGTGAGGATGAACTCGAAAAAGGGATCAAAGTTTGCACCTCTTCTATCACGCGAAACCCAAACCGCTCTACTTTTGGTAAAGCCAAAGCAGCAGCCAACTATCTCAATAGCCAAATGGCAAAATATGAGGCGATCGAAAACGGCTTCGAAGAGGCACTGATGCTCGATGAGAACGGTTTTGCTGCGGAGGGAACAGGAGAGTGCCTCTTTATTGTAAGAGACGGTGTATTGATTTCACCACCAAATGATAACTCCCTAGAGTCAATTACACAGGCAACTGTCCTGGAATTAGCCAAAGAGGCAGGCATCCCGATAGAGCGCAGAAATATCACTAGAGATGAGATCTATATCTGTGATGAAGCATTCTTTACTGGTACTGCAGCAGAAGTCACGCCGATCAATTCACTCGACCACAGAGTCGTTGGTAATGGAGCAAGGGGACCTATGACAGAGCATCTTCAAAGTGCGTACTTTGATGTTGTCTTTGGGAGAAATCCAAAATACAAGCATTACCTCACTTACATTTAATAAGAATATGGTATAACCATATTCCAAAATATATGTAAAATCACAATAGATTAAGGAAAAAAGACCATGCCAGCAGACATGAACGATTACTTCAAGAAAAAAAAGCCAGGCAACACTGGCAATAACAACAATAGGAATAATGGTGGTGGATTTAATATGAATAATCCACTTGATAATAATAATAATATGGGCAAAATCATGCCTTGGATTATTGCTCTTGTCATTGTTGGGGCAGTATTTGTTGCTTTTAAGCCTTTTACCATCATCAACTCTGGTGAAGTGGGAATCAAAGTCAAAACAGGAAAATTTGACCAGACACCATTGAGCGCGGGACTGCATTTCTATATTCCTGTCTTTCAGAAGATTATTCCAGTCAATACCCGTATCCGACTGATTACCTATAGCAATGTCAGTACAGGCGCACTGGGCGATTCATATAGAGGTTTTGAGGGCGGATTGAGAAGAAACCCTGCGATTTCCGTACTCGACAAGAGAGGATTGACGGTCAATATCGATATCGCAGTACAATATCGTCTCAAAGCCGAATCAGCACCTGCTACGATCGAAAAATGGGGATCAAGTTGGGAAGAGAAGATTATCAACTCTAAAGTGAGAGAAGTTGTCCGTGATGTAGTAGGACAATACACTGCTGAGCAACTCCCCGAGATGCGTAATGAGATTGCAGCAGCCATTGAGATGAAAGTAAAAGAGAGTGTTGATGAGCTTCCCAATCAGCCAGTAATACTTACCTCTGTGGAACTCAGAACTATCAACCTCCCTGTCAAGATCAAAGATCAGATCGAGAGAGTGCAGATCGCCAAGCAGGATGTTACCATCGCTGAACAGCAGAAAGAAAAAGCCAAACAGCAAGCACAAAAAGCAGCTGAAATCGCAAAGGGTGAAGCTGAGAGAAATCGTATTGAGGCACAAGGTGAAGCAGACAAAATCCGTATCGAAGCAGAAGAGCAAGCCAAAGCAAACAAACTCATATCTGAATCATTGACACCGGTACTTCTCCAACTTGAACAGATCAAAACACAAGGCAAGTTCAACGAAGCACTCAAGTTTAATAAAAATGCCCAAATCTTCCTCACGCCTGGCGGTGCCGTTCCCAATATCTGGGTCGATACCAAAAGCAGAGGAACAGCATCCATTATACGCTCTGAAGTCGTGAGTCAATAGAACCCCTAGGGTGTTGTCTCTCAACAACACCAAAAAAACAAATCAACACAGTGTTGTGAATACACAACACCCTACCCTATCGGAGACCCCATGCAGCTAGACTGGCAAAAAAACCCTATCATCCCCGCAATCGCACAAGAGAGCAAAACAAACGATATTTTGATGCTTGCTTATATGAATAAAGAGGCTTATGATCTCACACTCAGCAGTGGCTATGCTCACTACTTCAGTCGTAGCAAACAGCGCATCTGGAGAAAAGGCGAAAGCTCTGGACATACACAGAAGATCGATGATATTTTGCTCGATTGTGATGCCGACACACTCATCCTCAAGATTGAACAAAAAGGTGTCGCCTGCCATACGGGACGCAAAAGCTGTTTTTTCACTTCAGTGATGCAAAACAAGACAATACTCGATCAAGAGATCAATACCGATGCTATATATAGCGTCGTCGATACACTCTACCATACCGTTCTCGAACGCAAAAATGCTCCCGACTCTAGCAACTCTTGGACCAAAAAACTCCTCAATGACAGGACTCTACTACTCAGCAAGATCCGCGAAGAAGCAGACGAACTCTGCGTTGCAGTTGAGAAAGAGAGTGACGAGCAGGTCATCCACGAAGCAGCTGATCTCCTCTATCATGCCTTGGTCGGACTAGGACTGAGAGATATCAGTCCCGATCGTGTCAAACAAGAATTAACAAGCCGTTTTGGAATGAGTGGGATCGAAGAGAGAGAGAAGAGAAAGCCCAATAGTTAATAGTCAATAGTTTAGGAGCAGGGACTTCAGTCCCGTTTAATGGGACTAAAGTCCCTGCTCCAAGTATCTATTTTTGCTATTCCTAAGGCTACCACAAATTAAAAGAAAGGGCTCTAAAATTGTCCTACAAATCTAACAATACCAAAAATGCCATCCATGGCTTTTTTCTAGCACTCGCCATTACAGTAGCTGAACCCTCTACTATACTCCCTCTCATTGTCCACCACTTCAGTGACAATCTGATCCTAGTGGGTCTATTCGCTTCATTGATGAGAGGTGGTGCGATCGTTGTTCAACTCTTTGCGGCATTTTATGCTCAGAGTTATAGCCATGTACTTCCCTATCTCAGAGTCGTCTTTTTCTTTCGTTTCTTCTCTTGGTTTATGATCGGAGTTGCGATCTTTTTTGTAGGGGACAAGAATCCTACACTCACACTTTGGCTGATCGGTATTGGACTCTTTTTCTTCTCCTTCTCTGCTGGTTTTGGTGGAATCTACTTCAAGGAGATTATTGCCAAAGTATTTAGCAGAGAGGAGCGGGGCAGAACGATGGCAAACAAACAACTCTTTGCTTCACTCGCAGCTATCCTCAGCGGTGGTGTGACAGGAGTGATCCTCGAACATTTTCAGGCACCGATGAGCTATGCTTATCTTTTCATGGTGAGTGCCTTTCTGTTGCTTATAGGACTTTTTGCTTTTGCGACTATTGATGAACCTGTCAAGACGAATGTTTCTCAAAAGGAAGCATCTTTTTGGCTTTTTATCCGCAATGCAATAACGCTCTTTAAGGATGACGAGAGACTGCGACTACAAACGGCTGTCTCCTTGTTAGGTTACTCCTTTTTCCTTTCACTCCCTTTTATCATCCTGAAAGCCAAAGAATCCTTTGAACTCACGGGATGGCTGATCGGTGGTTTTATCACTATACAAATGATCGGAAGCATGCTAGGAAACCTCCTGCTATGGAAGCGTTTCAAAGGTGACTATATCTTTATGATGCAGATCGCATACCTCATCGTCATCACTGCTTTTATAATGGCACTCTTTGCTCATAGTCCACTCTCTTATGGATTGATTTTCCTTCTTTTTGGTATCGCTATCGATGGATTTAGAAATGCTGACTTGAACCTCATCCTAGAAATTGCTCCCGAGGCAAAACGCCCTGTCTATGTTGCCATCCACTCTACCCTCAGCTCAATAGGACTTTTTTTCACCATTCCCGGTGGCTATATTCTCCAAAGCTACGGATATACAACACTCTATCTTACTACGCTATTTATGCTTGCTATTGGGGTATTGACAACCAATAAATTGAAAAAATTAGGCGTATAAATTATGGCATCTTTCATAAAGCCTAAAAAGTAGTGAACACTTTAAAAGAGTCTAGGAGTAGGGACTTCAGTCCCGTCTATATCGGACTGAAGTCCGACCTCCAAAAAGTGTCTAGTATAAGATAAGGAATGCCTGCATTATTCACAATTTTATTAAATAAAATAAAAATTCATAAATAATACTTATCATTACAGTTAAATCTGATATACTTCCTGCTATGAAAGAATATCACAGCAAAAATATCGCAGGACATCTTGCCAAAGCTTTTCTGAGCAATCCACTCACGCCAGTTTTGGCATTTGCTATTTTACTACTCGGCTATGTTTCTCTTGAAGTAATGCCTAGAGAAGAAGATCCACAGATTCAGGTCAGTGGTGGATCGGTCATCGTCGCTATACCGGGAGCGACACCCAAGGAGATCGCCAATGTCATTATCAAGCCTCTTGAGCGGAGAATACGGGAGATCAAAGGGATAGATAATATCTACGGTACCGCCATGAACAATTTCGGAATGCTAAATGTCCAATACCTCATCGGTCAAGATAGAGAATCCTCCAACTTGAAACTTTATGACAAAGTGATGCAAAATATGGATCATCTCCCCAAGGGCACACTGCCGCCTTTGGTCAAACCCTTTGATATAGATATAGATATCCCTATCCTGACGGTTGCATTTTATAAGCTTGAAGGTAAACAAACCGATACCATCAAGCTCTATAAAACGATTCGTGACATACAACAAAATGTCAATGCTCTGGAGAATGTCTCCAAGACAACACTCAAAGGAGTTAAACGACCCCAATTCAATGTCTTGATCGATCTGCACAAACTCTCAGGCTACCACATCTCTCTAGGGCAAATTGCACAAGCGATCAAAGCGATCTCTAGCAATGCTCCCCAGATCGATACACCTACGGCAACTGGAAAGCTCGTTGTATTTGGCATCAAAAATGCCGTCGATAATACGGATGATCTCAAAGAGTTGATCGTCGCCCAGTATCAAGGCTCACCTATCTATCTCAAAGATATCGCTACTGTTAGCTATAACTATGATATCCAAAACCATCAAACTTCTCTCATCACTTACCACAAAGGTATGGATGCCGACAAAGTAGATCACCAAGAGCACAAGGGGGATCAAAAAGAGACGGAGGCAATACATTTTCGTGATGCTGGGGAGCAGATTACGATGACTATCTCTAAACTCAAAGGAACCAACGCCGTATTGATCGCCAAAAGTGCCATAGAGGAGTTACACAAAGCAAAAGCGCAACTGAGAGAACAGGGTGTAGGTTTCATCATTACCCGCAACTATGGTATCCGTGCCGATGAAGCCGTCAACGAATTAGTACACCACTTGGTGATTACTATCATTATCATTGCACTCATCTTGGTGCCATTTTTGGGATGGAGAGAATCATTGGTGGTAACTATCGCTGTACCTATGATTTTGGCAACTACTCTTTTCATAGCTCTGATGACTGATCAGACGATCAACCGAATCACTCTCTTTGCCTTTTTGTTGAGTCTTGGTTTGATCGTCGATGATGCCATTATTGTGATTGAAAATATTCATCGTCATCTTCATCTGCCTGAATCCAAAGGTAGGGAATTCGACGAAATCATCATCCGAGCAACGGATGAGATCGGTCCCTCTACCAACATCGCAACCATTGCAATTATGTTAACGATGATACCTATGGCTTTTGTTGGCGGAATGATGGGGCAGTTTATGAAGCCTATCCCATTAAATGTCCCTGTAGCACTAGCGGTCTCGCTCTTTGTCGCGTATGTTTTTGCCCCCTATCTAGCAAGAAAACTGATCAAGTTCAAGAGGGGAGGAGACTAAATAATGGAAAAATTCATATACTCTATCATCAACACTCCTCGCAACAAATGGATCGTCACAGCGATCGTTCTCCTCTCTATGGCAGGTGCCGTAATGATGATCCCATCCAAACTAGTACTAGCTAGGATGCTCCCGGGCAAAAGTGCCAATACTTTCACTATCTATATTGATACTGCCACCAACGCATCGACCGAAGAGACTAAAACTGTCACTACCTGTATCGTAGACTATCTCAAACATGAGAAAGAGATTACCGATATGGAAGTTTATCTAGGTCAGGGGGCACCACTAGATTATGCTGGACTAGTCAAGGGGTCAGCTTTTAAATCTCTCAAAAACCAAGCAGAGATTGTCATCAATCTGACAGATAAACATGCACGAGATGAACCCTCTTTCATGATGGTGCATCGTATTCGTCCTGAGATCAACAAAGCCTGTGGTATACTCACACCCCATACATCTATCCGATTTACAGAAATGCCTTCTGGACCACCGACGCTTGCTACTATCGTCGTCGAACTCTATGGCAAAGATAATACCCTACTCAGGAAAACAGCTAAAAAAACTGCTCGTATGCTGAGAGAGACAGACGGACTAGTGGATGTCGATATCATGCAGGATGATCTCTATACTAAATATGACCTGATTTTGGACACAGAAAAGATCGTCCGAAGTGCACTAGGCGTAGATCAAGTCAACCAAATCATCTATCTGGCATTCAAAGGAATGCCTGTCGCTGTCAAAAATACTCGTGATCAGCAAGATCAGGTTCCTATTTTTATGAGACTGAATAGTGAAACTCGTATGATTGAGTTTGATTCCAGAGAGTCACTCCTCGACAAACTCTCCTCCCTGAAACTGATGAATAAAAAGGGGATGATGGTGCCACTCAGTGAAATCATCTCTATTAAAACCTCAAAATCAAGTCCTGCTATTTTTAGAAAAAATCTCAAAAATATGGTAACTATCACTGCGGAATGTGATATGGTCAGTCAAGTATACCCCTTGCTAGAGGCACGAGAAAAAATGCTGGAGCGACTCTCTGTGGATTTCAATGTGACCAAAGTCCTTGGTATCACAACCTATATGTTTGACCTCGAACTGATCCACAATAAAACTGGTGAAAAAATGCTCTTGAGATGGGACGGAGAGATGAAAGTTTCACTCGACACTTTTCGTGATCTAGGTGGTGCCTTCATCGCTGCATTGGTACTGATGTTTCTGCTGATAGTCGTCTACTACAAATCCTTCGCTCTGAGTGGTATCGTTCTGGTCGGAAGTTTTCTCTCCATCATTGGTGTCATCATCGGGCATTGGCTCACAGATCAAATCCAACTCTTTTTTACCGATACACATTTCTTTTTGACTGCTACTTCTCTGATCGGATTTATCTCCCTGATGGGAATCAGCGCACGAAGCTCACTGCTCCTGAT
>QMKU01000048.1 GCA_003646525.1 Campylobacterota bacterium | reverse complement strand
GTCGCATTCTCTCAATCGTCGCATAGAATAGCTATGCTCCTCTTGAGAGAATGTGACTAGAAACAAAAATCCTGCGTTATTTGGGTAGAATTGTTCTTGTGAGTTTCCTAAGCAAGATCGGTGTCAAGGTAGATATGCAAGACTATAATTGAGTGCTCCATAAAAACAAATTAGTGATAGACAAACTATGTCCATAATCCTCGCTATAATACGGCATCTAAACCAAAATGATAGAAGAGCAGGAAGTGTTTGAGGCGGCACGAAGAGGGTATGGCAATCTATCCAATGAATCGGATAGTGAAGTGGTGGATTATTTCGGTGATGTTGATGGTGAGTCTTGGTCTGGGTATCCGAGTAACATCAAGGGGATACTTTTTGAACAGGAGTTTTGGGAAACAGCAAAGATTTGACTCTTTCTGTATCGCCAGCTCTTCTTGGAGATAGTCAATATTTCAAAAATTTAAAATAATGTCAAGGAGAATAAGAATATACTTACTATGATTATGCTTTCACTAAGTGCTTGTACACAAAAAGGCTTGGGCTTATGTGCAAAAAGTTGAGATGCTAATATTATAATAGTAAATAAAATATGGAAGTTGCCTGATATGATAAATCCACAAGAACTCTACAGAGAAATAAATGTACTAGAGAATTCCATACAACCAAATGAAGCGAAAGCTAATAATATAAGAAAGTTATTTGAAAAGTTACTACTTTCAATTATAGCCACCGATTCTGTCGATAAACATATCCCATTGTACAAATTAATAAATTTTTATACCTTACAGAAGAACGGACAAAATATTCAATACATTTGTCTTAGATTGAAAGATGATTTAAACCATTGGTCGCATCATCAAAATGATAGACTTAACGATTCTGACCTTAATGATTATTTTGCACGGTTCAAAAATATAGTGAGAGTTATCACAGGCAAAACAGACACATCAAGCGAAAACACAATAAAAGAATTTTCACTTGACGACATCAATCTAAATCCAAAACAAAAAGAGGCAGTTCAGTCTGATAATAAAATCACACTGGTCAATGCCGGACCCGGAACGGGCAAAACTTATCTGATCGCAGGTAGGATACTCGAAGAGATTCGCAAAAATCCCAATCAAAAAATATTCGGTCTCTCTTTCACCAATAAAGCTTCTGATGGGCTTCAGCATAAAATAGACGATAGGATCTACAGTACAAACCTTATAGATTATCGAGATAATATATTGACTGGCACCATACACTCCTTCACACTCAATATGATCCAGCAGTATTATGAATCTAGAGAACAAGCATTTGATTTTATCGTAATTGATGAAGCAGAGTTCAAAGATATTCAGGATGAATTTGGCAACAATACAGAAAAAATTGAACTGTATCTTACAGAGAACAAAATGCTTACCTTTGACAAAATCATTACTATGTTCATCAACACGATGAAGAATAATGAGGAATTCCAAAAGTTTGTAGCCGATAAGCTTGATGAGATCATCATAGATGAAGCACAGGATCTTGATAAATTACAGTATGAGATCCTGTATCTCTTGTATCTGAATAATAAAGATCTCAAACTTTTCTTTGTTGGTGATCAGCGACAAAATATATATGCTTTCAAGGGTGGTTCACTCAATAATAGATTGGAGTATTTCAAAGATAAAAAAGATTTATCTATAGTGAATCTAGAGCATAGTTATCGTTGTCCTCAAAATATTTTGTCATTTGTAAATCATTTTGAGTTTAGTGACTGTAAAAATATTGAGCTTAACAATGCAGCTGGCTTGGAGGGAAATAGGCTTACTATTGAAGAATATGACGACAAGGAGGATGAGGGAACAGCTATAGCCAAACTTATAAAGAGTCAAAAAGAGGAAGGCGCAAAACTTAGTGAAATAGCTATTATCTATACAAGTACTTTCTACTTCAAGGAAATTTTAGAGGCATTCAATGCATTTGAAATACCGTTTAAAGTATTTGGAGGGCAATACTTCATTGATCCTCATATTCGTTTGCTACGATTGGTCTTGAATCTGATATACACAAACAACAGCTATGCACTCAAATCGATCCAAACTCTTTTAATAAGTAATGAGCTTGAAGGAAAAAATATTGATGAGGTATTGACACCTTTGGCGGATATGGATGTATCGAAAAAAGAAAATTACAGGACACTTCGCACTATCCTCAGATTTACTAAAGAACAGCAGAACAATAAGGAAAAAACCCCTCTTGATATAGTAACAAAATTTATTGAACTTGCACAAAAAGAAAAACTATTTGATGCAAAGATTCTAGAGTCATTCTATAGCTTAAAAATGATAATCGAAAATGATTTAACATTGGATAATTACAATAAATTCAAATTGTCATTCACTCCCAATCATCCTGAGCTTGGTCAATTCTATTCTCGCAGTGACGAGATCGTGCCATCAGAGTTTTATGAAAAGAGCGGTGAGTATGTAACCGTCACAACCGTACACTCTGCCAAGGGTCTAGAGTGGGATTATGTTATTATTCCTGGAATGGCTCAGGATTCATTTCCCAGATGGTTTTCAGACGATGAAGCAAGAAAAAAAGAGCTACCAAATGAAGTAAAGAAATTTTATGTCGCCTGTACCAGATCAAAAAGTCACCTTTATTTTACCAGACCTAAGCGGATTACGGTAAAGAGTAAAAAAAATGGACAGTATTATACTTTTGACCGAGTTGTTTCAGAATTTGTTGCTAGATTAAAATAGGAAGGAAGATATTAAGAATGTATCAAAATCTATCAGATACCTTGATCAGTATTGAATTACTTTAAGAGCCAGTTTGCCAACCATATCATTGTTTAAAATAATACAAGGTCTTATCTTTTTCATCTCAGAGCCAATAGTGGGATCAAGATTTATCTGCCAAATTTCTCCCTGTTTCATAGAAAATCCTCACCATCCAAAGATGTAAACTCTGTTAGATCATCATTATTTTCATACTCACTAGCCATCATCTCCACAGCTTTTTGTAGTTTTATTTTTTTCTGCTGAGCCAAGTAGCTCTCAATTGCCAACTTTATAATCTCTGACTTTGAACGATTTACTTCACTTTTTAACTTATTTAAAGCCATATTCATACTATTTGGTAGAGAAAATGTAATACGGTCATATTCTGTTTGAGTAGTAGTAGTCATCACCATACTCCTTATTTAATATGTCTATATAGTACATCATTTTTTGATGTTTGTCAAGAAATTCTATATCTTAGGAATCTCCCAAAAACAAATCTACCCGATTTATAATTCCAGTAAAGAGTAAATGGAGACAGGCTCAATGGCGTTAAGTTAAGGATTATCGGAAGTGATGCTTTGGCTCCACCTAATGGCTGAGACTAAAGCCACAGTTCCGATAGTTAACTATTTTTTCTTAACTTAAAACAAAGGGGTATCTACCCACTGCTCACTTCAAAAGATCACGAACACTCTCCTGAGGATCTTTACCATTCTCGATCATCTTGTAAACCTCCTCTGCGATAGGCAGATAAAGATCTTCTTTGTTTGCGATACGATGCAGAGCCAATGAAGTGGGAACTCCCTCAGCAACTTCTCCAAGCTCTTCGAGGATCGTTTCCATATTTTTCCCTGCTGCCAATCCTAAGCCCACTCTATAATTTCTTGAGAGTGTTGAACTAGCTGTCAAAAATAGATCTCCTGCGCCTCCTAGCGAGAGAAAAGTCTCTGCTCTTGCACCAAAATATCCACCAAATCGAGCCATCTCTATCAAGCCTCTAGATATCAGTGCTGCTCTGGCATTGTTCCCTAGATTTAAACCATCAGAGACACCTCCTGCAATAGCAATCACATTCTTGTAAGCTCCAGAGACTTCTGCTCCCACTACATCATCGTCAACATAGCCCTTGATGTAGTCTGGAAGTGCATCAGCAAACTCTTGAGCCAATGCACTATTGGTCGAACTGATCATCAATGCAGTAGGCAGCGACTGTTGCACTTCAGCGGCGAAAGAGGGACCAGAAATATATGCGAGTCTCTCTTCTGGCAAATACTCCCCGTACATATCATTGAGAAATGCGCCTGTCTGGGTTTCGATGCCTTTGGCAGCCACAACTACCTTCTGCCCTCTATCTTCAAATTTTTCAGCCAACCAACCCCTCACACACTGTGCAGGTAGTGCCATAATGAGATGTTCGCTATTTAGTGCCTCATCCAAAGAGACAAAATTTTCTATTTCTCTAGGAGTGCGTGAATATATCACTATATCATTGTTCTCACTATACGCATGATAAAGTGCTTGTCCCCATTTCCCTGCTCCTATGACTGCCATCCTACTACTCAACATTTAGTGCCTCGCTTGTACTCTATTTTAACACTTGCAATTCTTGTCATAACTTCACCTTCCTACTCTCATCAATCTTATTTTCAGCAGTCATGCTATCATCAATCATCTCTATAAATCGTACTGCACTCTCTTCATACATATCAAATATCTTATTAACACCAGCAAGTTTTAGCTTTCGATTATCCTCTTTGCTGTCCGAGAGTGACATAATCTCTCCTTTGTAGCCATTTGACCTGAGTGAAATAGCATGATAAACATTGAACGCATCATTAGTCATAGCACAAATGATCATCTGATAAGAGGCAAAAGGGATATCCTCCAAATACTCAGCACGCTCAAAATCTACAAAAAAGACTTGATCAAATCCATCCTCTATCGCCTGCTGCTGATTGGCTTCTATGTTTTCATAAATAAGTATGGATATATTTTCATTTTTGAGTACTCTGCACAACTCTCTGCTTTTATGAGTATAACCAAAAAGCATTGCCTTTTGGTTAATATCACTTCGTTTATGTTTAAGATATCGGAGTGCCCTTGTATTGACTTGCGAATAAGGTTCAATCATATCATCAACACCACAGAACTCATATTGTGGCAAAAGATAAGATTGATTCACTCTAGTAAAAACTTTACATGACTTCATAAACTCCTGATGGATACTTTTTACACTTAAAATAAAATAGATATTATCAATATCATTGCTTCTCAATGTCAGCATTGATATGACATTATCTTTTTTGATCAGCTCTTCTATTAGCTTGGCATTTGAGCCATTTGCCTTTATTACATAGAGACCATCGTCCAGTGCCATAGCTACCTTATGATCATCATTTTCAATAATTGCTGACGAATATTTGTTACTTTTTTTAAGCTTTTCTGAGATAGTCTTTGCCAAATGACCATAGCCATTGATAAGTATGACATTTTTCATCCTATGAACCTGTTTGATACTGCCTATATTACGCAACTCATTAAATCTCTCAGAAAATGCAGAGACCATGATAGAAGTAGTAAATGATATCATTGCGACCCCAAAGACAATACTGAACATCGAAACAATTTTCCCAATATCAGTGACAGGTGTAATATCACCATACCCTACCGTCGTGATCGTAATCATAGCCCAATAAATCGCATCCAGATATGAGGAGATATTCTTGTTCGTCTCATTTTCCAGCAGATAAAAGAGAGAGCCAACCAAAAAAGGGATAAAGAGAAGCAGATAGCCTAAAAAGATAAATTCAAATCTCTTTTTGGATAGAGTAATAAAGAGACTTGAGATACCAGGCACATAGTGATAAAGTTTCAATAGTCTGAGTATCCTAAATTTCGGAAATATCACTATGAAGTCTATCAATGCAGGAAAAGAGACTATATACTGCAACTTCGGGAGTACAATAACATCAAAATAGTCCCTGAAAGTATTGAGCTTTTGATGCTGTTGTGCGAAGATGATATCCTTATATAGATCTTGGCTTATCCATAAACGAAGAAGATACTCAAGCGCAAAGATTGAGGTAATAACATAGAGATCAAAATGTGTAAGTAATCCTGGATCATCTGTTGTTTCATCCAAAATAAGTATAAAAGTTGACAGAAAAATCAAGAAGATCATAAAAAAATCAAAATATTTCTTATATAAAAAGTTTTTATCGGTCAGAAGTGATCTAAAAAAAAATTTAACCTTCTGATATCTTAAAGCATCAGAGAACTTTTGAGAGAGTTTAATGATAAGATTATCCATCTTTGTTCTCCTTATATATGTGGTTGATTATCTAAGCTCCCAATCTCTGCTTCAGAAGTTCATTAACTTTTCCAGGATTCGCAGTTCCCCTACTTGCCTTCATTGTCTGCCCTACGAAGAAGCCAAAGAGTTTCTCTTTCCCACCTTTATATTGTGCAACCTTATCTTGATGATTTGCAAGGATCTCATCGATGATCACCAAGATGGCACCATCATCACTCACCTGTACCAAACCTAGCGTCTCAATGATAGCATCGATATTATGATCTTCGTTTTCCATTATAAAGTCAAGTACCTCCTTGGCACCTTTACCCGATATAGTATCATCTTCAATTTTTGAAATCAAGTTTCCAAGTGTTTTGGCATCCACAGGTGAATTCTGAATCGTTAGACTCAACTTATTCAATCTACCCAACAGTTCCGAGGTGAGCCATGTGACAGAACTTTTGGCTTTGGCACCACTCTCCAGCATCGTTTCAAAGTAATGTGCCATATCTTTATCCGCACAGATCACCAATGCGTCAACACGCTTGATGCCCAACACTTCAACATATCGTTTGACCTTCTCGTCTGGAAGCTCTGGTATGATCTTCGCCTCTTCCATCATCGCATCCGTGACGATAGTAGGTCGCAGGTCAGGATCTGGAAAATAACGATAATCCGCACTATCCTCTTTGCCTCGCATCGACTTGGTCACACCTTTGGCTACATCCCAGAGACGAGTCTCTTGGTGGACTTCTTGCACATAGATACCATCTTCGTATGCTTCAATTTGTCGCTGGACTTCATGCTCGATGGAAGCTTTGACAAAACGAAATGAGTTAATATTTTTGATCTCTACACGCGTTCCGAACTCTTCCTGTCCTTTGGGGCGAATAGAGACATTCACATCGCAGCGAAATGATCCCTCTTGCATATTGGCATCAGAGATATCAAGATAACGGACGATTGAATGTAGCTTTTTCAGATAGAGAACCGCCTCTTCTGAACTACGCATATCTGGATCAGAGACGATCTCCAATAGTGGAGTTCCTGCACGATTTAGATCTACTTTTGATATGCTTCCCTCATGCATATTTTTCCCTGCATCTGCTTCGAGGTGAGCACGGGTAATCCCAATCGTTTTACTGCTATTATCTTCAAAATCGATATGCAACTCACCCTCTCCTACGATAGGAATATCAAACTGAGTAATCTGGTATGCCATGGGACTGTCAGGATAAAAATAACTTTTCCGATTGAAAATAGACCGCTTATTCACAACTGCACCGACAGCATACCCAAAAGACATCGCCTTCTTGACTGCTTCCAAATTGAGTACAGGCAAAGCACCTGGTAGGGCTAGACAAGTGGGACAAGTATTGCTATTTTGCTGTGCGGCAAAACTAGTGGGGCAAGAGCAAAATATTTTTGTCTTTGTGTTGAGTTGCACATGAACTTCCAAACCGATAACCGTTTCAAACATCAAATAACCTTTAGCTAAAAAATCTGATCGAAGCAAAACCTGATGCACCTGCTTCTTGGCAAGCATCTATCTGCTCTTGTGTCAGTATGCCTCCAAGGGCAATAATTGGTAAAGTTATTATACCTTTTAACTCTTTTAGTGCGCCTAAACCAAGGGGTTTACCTTTGTTCGGAGTTGCAAATATGGGACTAAGTGTGACCATATCTGCACCCAAACTTTCTGCCTTTTTTGCTTCATCGACCGTATGGCAACTGATTATAACAAAGAGACCTTGTTGTTTTGCAGATATAATATCATCAAATTGATTACTTTTGAGATGTACTCCATCTGCAACAAGTTTCGATGCCAGATCAACACTACCGTGAAGTAGTATTTTTTCAAAAGTAGTTTTTTTTGCTTGAATCAAAAATTGCTTTGCGAAAATTTCATAACTATCATTTGCTTTGTCCCTATAGACGATCATATCTGCCTTTTGAGAAATGCGCATCAAGTCACTATCCAATGTCCCAAAGGAGAGGGTTGATGGATCTGTGATAGCATAGGAGATCATAGTTACAATCTATCTATTATCTTTTGATTTTGGGTAGTAAGTTTTTCGAGTAGT
>QMKU01000047.1 GCA_003646525.1 Campylobacterota bacterium | reverse complement strand
TTAAAGCTCCTTTAATTGTTCATCTATTATAACATATTTCCCAAACTCATCACTAGCCACGCCATCTATCAACTCCAGCGTATTTCCACTCTTTCCAACCCAACCAATCTGCCTTGCAGGTACACCAACCATAAGTGCATAAGGTTTTACATTTTTATTTACTACAGCCCCAGAACCTATCAGTGCATATTCACCGATAATCACGCCACAAACTATGGTTGCATTAGCTCCCACAGAACAGCCTCTCTTGAGCAGTGTTTTTTGGAATTCATCCTTACGCTGGATAAAAGCTCGTGGATTAATCACATTGGTAAAAACCATTGATGGACCTAGAAAGACATCATCTTCGATCTCTACACCTTCATAGATGGAGACATTGTTTTGTACTTTGACACCATTACCTATTTTGACCCTTGATCCCACAACGCAGTTCTGCCCAAATGAACAATTTTTCCCTATGGTTGTATGCGATAAAATATGAGAGAAGTGCCATATTTTTGTACCCTCTCCTATAGTAACCCGATCATCAACAATACTACTTTCATGAACAAAGAGATCACATTTTTTTTCTTTTACTGCGGACTGAGATTTCCGCCTGTTCTTCCAGTCATTTTTGTTTAGATATTTGCCCTCTTCTGACATTATCTGAGAACCTTTTTGCAAAACGGATGATATTCGCCTGTTAGACCTATTGGCTCAAGGTTTCGGATGACAGATACAGTATTGATCGAAGGATACGCTTCATCCAGACCAAATCCATTTCCACTAAGGATCTCTTCATAGCTTCGGGTATGTAGATCTGTAAACCCCCCACTAAACTCCATCTCTTTACCATCTACCGTAATACTTCTATAAGTTCGTTGCCCTGTACTCTTTACTTTTTCAGGAATATAATCATAGTTTACTGACAAAAACCATCGTACAGTCGCATGTTTAAGTTTGAAAAAACCTGCATTGGTATCAGCTGTTTTAAGATGAACAATATTCTCTTCCACATCTCCAAATATCCAGCAAAGCATATCATAAAAATGTACACCGATATTTGATGCTATGCCTCCAGATTTAGCTTGATCACCCTTCCAAGAGATAAAGTACCATTTCCCTCTGGAAGTTAAATAGGTCAAATCAATATCATAAACTTTGTCAGGGTTAGCATCTAACTCTTTGGTTACTTTCTCTTTAAGTGCGATGATAGAAGGATGGAGTCTGAGTTGTAGGATATTATAGACTTTTTGACCCGTCTCTCTCTATAAGTTTCAACTGATCTATATTCCAAGGGTTCAAAACAAGTGGTTTTTCATAAATAGCATCTGCACCACTTTTCAGCGCAAAACGGATATGTGAATCATGTAGATAGTTTGGAGAGCAAATAGACATATAATCTATCTTTTTCCCCGTATCTCTACGCCATTTATCTACAAATCGATCAAATCGTTCAAACTCTGTAAAAAAATCTGCCTCTGGAAAGTTACTATCCATTATTCCAATGCCATCATAAGGATCAAGTGCTGCTACAAGGTTATTTCCCGTCTCTTTTATGGCTTTCATATGTCGTGGAGCAATGTATCCCGATGCTCCTATAAGTGCAATGTTTTTACTCATATCATAATCCTAATTTTTGACTTATATATTATTCTCTTTTAAATTATATCCAAAAACTCTTACCCTCTGCACCAATGGCGTTAAGTTAAGAAATATTTACATTAGGAGCAGGGACTTTAGTCTTCGTCATATTGATCTATCAAATCATTCTCTTTCCATATAAAACTAAATTTTTATCTGATTATACTGAAATCCACCCTTATCTCAAATTCAAAATTTTGTTTTTAGCTCTATCCTATGCTATAATATACAAAAGGTATCTCTAAGGACTAGGTAGTGCCCTCCTATCCTTAGAAATTTCCTAAAATTATCATCTGGAATGCTTATGAAAAAAATACTCTTTATCTTTTTTGTCTTACTTGTCACATTGACACAGGCCAAATATTACAATGCTATCGCTATTGTGGTAGATGGCGAACCGATCACCACCACAGAGATCAGTGCAGTACAGAAACAGTTGGGTGTCTCCAAAAAAGAGGCACAAGGAATGCTGATTGAGAATCGTCTACAAAAAGCTTCGATGAGAGATATCTCCGTCTCTGAAGATGAAATCGACAAGAGGATCAAGCTCATTGCGGAACAGAACAGTATGAGCATCAAAAAGATGCAGGGTATCCTCAAGCAACAGAAGCAATCTTGGAATTCATTTCGTGATCAGACGAAACTAAGTATCCAAAAACAGAAATTCTTTAGAAGCAAAATTGCTAAGTCTATCCCAGACCCTAGTGAGGATGAACTAAAAATATTTTATCGAAACCACCCCGAGCTCTTCAGTATGCCTTCGAGTATAACTGTGATGGAATACAGTGCCTCCTCTGTTGTCAAGATACAAAAGATGCTAGAAGACCCTTATAAACAAAAAGGCATCAAACGCAAAAAAGTAACATTCGGGGGTTCGGATGTCACACCACAACTGCTTGCTATGATTTCACAGACTGCTATTGGAAACTTCACGCCTGCCTTTAATAATGGTCATACCTATGTCACTTATAAAGTTCTAAACAAAGGAAAAGCTACACGGAAGCCTTTTAATCAGGTCAAAAAAAATGTCACAATAGCTTGGAAAAAAGAGCGACAAGGCAAAGCTGTCGAAGATTACTTCAAGAAGGTAAAGAGCAACGCAACGATAGAGTATATTCGACGCTAAGGGCTACCCAAATTCTATAAAAAAAAGGGGATGAAATTTTAATTAGGAAGGATGCCGAATTACTTTGCTTTTTTTAGCTTATTTTCTGCATCATCGATCCAGCTATGAAAATCAGAGACATTAAAATAACCAGTTACACTCTCCAATATTTTCTTGTCTGCTGTCATGAAATAGATTGTGGGTACATATTTGGCGTATGGTACAAACTCAGATGAGACGAGATCCCTGTTTATTTTGACCAATACGAAGTTTTGCAAGCGTGTTGTGATCGCTCTATTCTCAAGAGTTCGTCGTTTCATTTTTATACACCACCTACAGCTACTACTCTCCACCATCACCATCAGAGGGAGTTTGTTTGCAGTCGCCTTATCAAAAGCTCTTTGCAAATCCTTTTCCCAATGCAAGTTGCCTGCGGACAAGAGTGTCGAGAAGAGTAGCGTGCTCAATAGTAAAAACCCAAATAATTTTATCTTCATACTTCATCCTTAAAATTTATGATCGTTTGCTTAAATACCTGATAGAGTTTTTCTACCTCATCGATCGTGGTCTGTTCGTTGGGCGCATGAATCGTATCATTGATGACACCAAACTCTACCGTCTTCACTCCATACTCTGCCAAAAAACGCGCATCGCTAGTACCACCTGCCGTAGAGTGCTGAGGTGTGATGCCACAAATGGACTCGATCGCCCTATCGAGACACTCTACAACGAGTGTATCGACATCCGTCAAAAAAGGCTTGGAAGATTGATTCAAATTCAATTCATAGTTCATTCCGTTAAAATAACGATGTACAAATTTTTCGACATCTTCCTTGCTGGTTTTGGTCGAATTACGCACATTGAACATCATCTTGAGTTTTCCTGGTGTTACATTGGTCACTTCCATACCAGCACGAATATCCGTGATCACAAATTGGCTCGGAGAAAAATAATCATCCCCCTCATCGAGATTGACACCAGCAATCTCAGGAAGGATTTGTGCAACTTTATGGATAGGGTTGGTTGATTTCTCTGGATAGGCCGCATGTCCTTGCCTGCCATACTTTTCGATCATCCCGTTGATGGAACCTCGACGACCGATCTTGATAGCATCCCCAAATACCTTGTCACATGTAGGCTCAGCCACTATCGCAAAATCAGGTAAAAAATTGATAGACTTGAGATGCTTGAGCATGATCTTTGTCCCATACTCAGCATCACCCTCTTCGTCACTTGTCAAAAGGATCGAAAGTGTTCCGTCAAAAGATTCCACCTCTTTGAGTGCCTGCACAAAAGCTGCTACACCACTCTTCATATCTTGAGCACCACGAGCGGTAATCACACCATCATGCACCAGAGGAACAAAAGGATTGCTCTCCCAGCCTTCTCCTGGCGGTACGACATCTACATGTCCTGCAAAACAGAGATGCGAACCTTCTCCAAATCGCTTGTAAAGAAAAAGGTTTTTAACACCAGCTTCGTTCTTCCAAATAACTTCATATCCATTCAGGTAATCTTGAATGAAGTCTAGAGAACCAGCATCATCGGGTGTTACAGATTCATAACTGAGCAGTTTAATAAAGAGATCGATTACTTCCATGCTTACCCTTTCTCAATCTCACCACGATAAGAGACAATACCTCCCACATGATTGATCACATGTGGATGCCCTCTTCGAGTTAAGATATCCTGTAGTTGACCGCTACGATTGCCTGTGCGACAAGTAAGGATCACTATTTTGTCTTTTGTCTCTTTCAGAAATTCATCTACCCAATTCTGGAACTTAGAGGTCGGCTTCAAGAGATCAACACCACGAAGGCGAGATATTTGAAACTCCCTATCCTCACGAACATCTACTAGGAGGAACTCTTCTCTGCCCTCTGTCCGCTCTCTCAATAGCACTTCAAGCTCTTCTGAACTTACATCTCTTTGATTTAATAATCGGTTCATTTTTTTGTTTCCTTACTAAAACTGCATATGTTTTATTGTTATATCTTAATGTGATTTAATATATAATGATTTTTAAGATTAAAAATAGAGAAGGGGTATGCCTGTGCAGATTGATAACACTGTTTTAGCAAAATTAGAAAAACTTTCACATCTTCGTGTAGATGAAGCAAAAAAGGAGGAGATCATAGGACAACTAAGCGAAATAGTCTCTTATATTGAGAATCTCACAGAGTTGGATACCTCCTCTCTGGATGCTTCTTTTTCTACACTAACAGGAGGAACACCTATGCGCGAAGACTTTGCACATAATGATATAGAAGTTCCCAAGAGTATACTTGCCAATGCGCCACAGAGCGATAATGATTTCTTTATCGTTCCTGCCATTATCGAGTAGTACTCTATCACTAATATTTAACTAAAATTAAGGAGTAGATAATGTCAGAATTCAACATCAAAAAATTACTTCAAAGTGTCGTAAGCCATGGGGCTTCCGACCTTCACCTCATCAGCCGAAGTGAACCTCAAATACGCCTAAGTGGATCGCTTAAGCCCGTCAATCTGCCTATACTTACTGGTGATGATATCGAAGATATGTGCTACTCTCTGATCACGGAAAAAGAGAAACAGTATTTTGAAGAACATAATGAGCTTGACTTTGCCATGCTCCTACCTGGTATTGGAAGATTTAGAGCTAACTACTATCGTACGATTGGGGATATGGCAGCGGCGTTCAGGACGATTCCTATCGTGGTTCCATCGCTAGACGATCTAGGTGCGCCTGATATCTATAAAAGGCTTATCAAGCGTGAAAAAGGGTTGATTCTAGTCACAGGTCCGACTGGTTCAGGCAAATCAACTACGCTAGCAGCACTACTCAATGAGATCAACCTCACCGAATCAAAACATGTCATCACCGTAGAAGACCCTGTGGAGTTTATCCATAGTAACAAGAAGTGTGTCTTTTCGCACAGAGGGGTAGGAGAAGATACCAAAAGCTTTTCTGCTGCACTGAAGTTTGCGATGAGGCAGGATCCAGACATCATCCTCGTCGGGGAGATGCGTGATAAGGAGACGATCGAAGCGGGACTAACTGCTGCTGAAACAGGCCACCTAGTGTTCGGTACCCTGCATACCTCTTCTGCACCTGGGACAATCAACCGTATTATCGATGTTTTCAGTGGAGATGAGCAGCCTCAGATTAGAGCAATGATCTCTGGTTCTCTTGTCGCGGTAGTTGCACAAGCACTCCTACCCAAACTGGGTGGTGGTCGCGTCGCTATATCTGAAATTTTAGTTACCAATCATGCTATCTCCAACCTCATCAGAGAAGACAAGGTTCACCAGATCTACTCTCAGATGCAGTTAGGTCAGGGAAATACAGGAATGCAGACACAAGCACAAGAGTTACTTAGAAATGTCCAAGAGGGCACCATCTCCAAAGAGAATGCCATCCAATACGCAAACAATAAAGATGAAGTTGTAAAAGCGCTCAATAGGTAGAGCTGTACTAAAAGATAATTAGATATAATTTGAAAATTTATTTGAGGGGAATATAGAAATGGATATGAGCACATTTGATTTTAACTATTTTGATGTGACGATCGCTACGGTCGTTATCATCTTGGGTATCAAAGGTATGATAAATGGCTTTATCAAAGAGCTTTTCGGTTTGCTCGGTCTTGTCGGAGGTGTCTATATAGCATCTCGTAATGCAAATGCCGCAGCTACCTTCATCGACAAAAACCTTTATCATCTCGAAAACAGTACCGCGTTGCAACTACTCGGTTTTATCTCGATTTTGGTGATAGTATGGATCATCGCTATTGCGGTTGGCTCACTATTCTCCTCTTTGACACAGGCAAGTGGGCTCGGTTTCATCAATCTCCTGCTTGGTTTTGTGATAGGTAGCGGTAAATATTTTCTGATTTTTGCATTGATCGTGACAGCACTATCGAATATTACACTAGTCAAAGACAATTTGGGGAAATATGTCAACGATAGCTTACTCTATCCCTATCTCAAGGAAGCTGGTTCTTATCTCATCAATATTAAGGCCAAACAATTCCAATATCATGAAAGCAACAGTACCGTAGTTCTACCTGCCTCGGCAAAGAGCACTCCAGATACCATTCTTGCAGATGAAAACTTAAGCCATACATATTAAACTATGATGACTTATCTCACACTACTTGAAACATTTAAGAAGCTACTCAAAAAGAATGCTCTTAAATTCACTCAGCAAAGAGAGTTAGTATTTAAAACACTCTATGACAATGAGGGTCACTTTACGCCAGAGGATCTCTCCATCTTGATCAAAGAACAGCATCCAGATTTGACGATCAGCATCCCTACGATCTATCGTACACTTTCACTATTGGAGGAGTCCAATATCGTCAACTCACTCTCTTTTGGTGCCAAAGGGAAAAAATATGAATTTGGACTCAAAGAGCATCATGATCATCTCATCTGCACTCAGTGTGGCAAACTGATAGAGTTTCAAGATGATATTATTGAAAAACGCCAAGAAGAGATTGCGCGTAAATTTAACTTCAAGATGACCGATCACACTATGAACATCACAGGGATCTGTGATGTTTGCCAAGCCAAAACACCCTAACAGCTACACTAACAAAACTTATTATTACAGGAGTAATTTTTGATATTTAACAATCAATACATACAAGAACGCATTAAAAAAACAGATAAGCTTAGAGAAGAGGGAATCAATCCTTACCCAAATCAAATTGCCAAAGGCACACCCTCACAAACATTTCTAAAAGAGTGTGATTATGTCAAAGAGATCGATGCAGATGAAAAAAAAGATGAGAGCAAAACCTATACTCTCACAGGAAGACTCAAGTTTATTCGCATCATGGGAAAAGCTGCTTTTGCTAAGCTCGAAGATAGTGAAGGTTTGGTGCAAATTTATTACAATAGAGATGAGCTTCCCGAGGGCTATTACAACAAAGTCAAGAAATTGATCGAGGTGGGTGATATTGTTCTCGCAGAAGGGTATCCATTTGTGACTCAGACAGGCGAACTGACACTGCACTGCAAGCGATTTGAGATCGTCAGCAAGGCTATCTCCCCACTACCAGAAAAATTCCATGGACTACAAGATCATGAGTTGCGTTATCGTCAACGCTATCTTGATATGATTGTCAATCCTGAAGTGAAAGAGACCTTCATTATACGCAGTCGCATTGTCTCTCTTGTGAGAAGATTTTTTGAAGACAAATCATTTTTGGAAGTCGAAACACCGATGATGCACCCTATCCCTGGTGGAGCCAATGCCAAACCATTTGTGACACAGCACAATGCCCTAGGTGTCGATAGATATTTGAGAATCGCTCCTGAGCTTTATCTCAAGCGATTGGTTGTAGGTGGGATGGAGGCGGTCTTTGAAATCAACCGTAACTTTAGAAATGAGGGAATGGATCATACCCATAATCCAGAATTCACCATGATAGAGTTCTATTGGGCATACCATACCTATATTCGTTTGATGGAGATCACAGAAGAGCTTTTCCA
>QMKU01000046.1 GCA_003646525.1 Campylobacterota bacterium | reverse complement strand
TGAGCGCTACCTTGCTTAACCGAGGTCAGGTGATTCATGATGCATTCGCTACGCTTCACACATCACAAATCACCAGACCCCTACCATTCTGCACAATCCAAAAATAGGAAATGAGATATAGAGTAAATGGGCTATTTTTCGACAGGCTATGGCAGGAGGTGCTGCTGTCGTGGGTGCAGTTGGTGCTGGGCTAGGTGGATATCTTGGCGGTGTCGTCTCAAATAGTTACTATGGTGACATCCAAGACTTTGGAATCTCTAAAATAAAAGGTAGAAAAGGTCCAGGAGTAATTTTTATTAATGGATTCCTAACTCAAAAAGATAAAAATACAAGTAATTGGGAAAAGCAATTGCGACTGACTTATCCAGATAATCCTTGGTACTATGTAACTTGGGAGTCAAAACGCCTGTTGGATCTTGGCAAAAGTATTTTAGGGGGAACCGGGAAAGAAGGAATAAGAGTCGCACTACAGCAACTTGCAAAGAAAGCTACCAAAGAGGGTGCAAAAAAGTTCGGTCCATTGGGTCCCATACTTACGGGATTTGGTATAGCAACCAATCCATGGTCGGTAGCATTGGTCAAGGCAGAACAGACAGGTGTTCTTCTCGCGGATATTATTGCAAGAACAGATGATGAGTATATATTGTGCGGTCACTCTCTCGGTGCCCGAGTTATCTATAGAACTCTAGACTCTTTATCTACAAAAAAGCATCAATATATTCTTGATGCTCATCTCCTTGGCGGTGCAGTCGGATCAGAGAAAAAGAGCTGGAAAAAAGCAAAAATAGCTGTTTCAGGCAGTATTGTAAATTATAGAAGTGACAATGATTATGTATTGGCAACAATGTATAAGTTAGGTACATTTTTTCTAAGTAATCCAATTGGAAGAGATCGAATAGATGTTGCTGGGATTATAAATGTTAATGTTAGTTCTAGAGTGAATGGTCACACAGAGTATGTAAATAAATTTGCAGTCATTCACAAGAAAACAACTTGGCGTAATAAATTATGGTAATTCCAACTTAGCTAAGGGGAGGTAACAACTACAACTCAAGAGTTGTAGTTGTTACCTCCCCTTAGCCTTTTTGGGTGAAATGGAGAATACATCTTAGTTTCTACTTTGGTATTGCTTAAAATTATGTGAAAATTACCTAATTCTTTTTGTAAAAAAGTTAAAGCTTCTTGGTCTTGTGGGCATGGGTTCTCTCCTCTTAAAAGTGGAGATTGTAAAGAAGAATTAGGGACTAAGACTTAATCTTTCCAACAGGCTGAATAAGCACTTCCAACGGTAGATGTAATCCCTTAGCTAAACTATAAATCATATTTAAAGAGAGTCCAATTTTTCGGTTAAGTACTTCTGAAACTTTGCTTTTGTTTCCAATGAAAGGTACAAGGTCTTGCTGTCTTAAATGCATTTGTTCCATACGAAGTTTTATTGCTTCTATGGGGTCTGGCTCACTGATAACCCAAGCTTTTTCTTCATATTTCTCAACCAAAAGAGCTAAGACTTCAAGTTCATCACTTTTGGCTGTGCCTAAGTCAGGATTCAAATCCATTAGCACCTCTATTCTATCAAGGGTTTCATCGTAATCTTCTTCATTATGTATAGGTCTAATGCTCATCTTATATCTCCTCTGCATTTATTTTGTCATATTGGGTATGTGTCCCAATAAATTTTACACGCACTATTTTACGTAAATAATCAATATGAACAATTAGACGATAATTATTACCTTTGATATTAAACACCACTCTATTATCTTTTAGAAAAGAAGCAGAAACATAGAGAGTTTTAATGTCATCAGGGGTTTTCCATTCTGCTTTTCGTGCATCTGAATGCCAAACTTCTAAAGCCGTTTTTGCATTGCTATGTTCTTCATAAAACTTGATAAGCGTTCTTTTACTAATTACATTCATAGTAGAAGTATAGAATACATTCCCTTAAAAGGAACTTTTGATAACTTTAACTTACTAAACTCAAGAGCATAGATATAGCTGCAACTTAGGCAACTTAGCAACTTAGGTAACTTAGAACTTAGGGGTCTGGTAACAACTACAACTCAGTGATAAAGGAGGTGAACGCAATCGTATGCTGACGAATTCCCAAAAAAGTAATAAATTTTACTATCTCCCACAGTTGTTACGATATGGAAATTTATTTTTCAGTACTGTTTTTGATACTTGGAGTAGTTAGAGTCGCGATTATGTGGCTTGACTATAAAGAGTGCAAAAAACACAAGGACACTGATTGCGATAAGTAATCACACGAGGCTTGAAGAATACGCGTTCTTCAAGCTTCAGTGTACCCTTTCCATAACTGTACAACAAAAAGATTAAAGGCTATTAGGTTTTTTTTGGGTTGCACCCCTACTATCTTAGAAACTAAGAATAATGCTTTACAAAATTGTGATAATATTAAAGCGTATATAATTGGAAAAACTAAAGGTGTACACTTATCAGGAGAAAATACATTTCCTGAAATTAATATTGATAGTCTCTTCAAAGACGAGGAAGTTAACATAAATTTAAATGAGATTGAAAAGCATATCAATATTATAAAAGATTCAATAAAGAGTATCTAGATTTCAACATCAGTAACTCAAAACCATAAAGGCAATTTTTAGCATTTGATTGCTAAAGTGTTAAAACTAAACTACTGTATAGCAGATAAAATACAAGGTATAAGTATGAAACAAGATATAAGATGGCATCAAAGATTTTCAAACTATAAAAAAGCATTAATACAACTACAGAGTGCTGTTGAACTTTCAGAAGAGAGAGAACTATCACTTCTTGAGAAGCAGGGGCTTATACAAGGGTTTGAATATACACATGAGTTAGCATGGAAAACAATGAAGGACTTTTTAGAACATAAGGGAGCTACTGAGCAAATTTATGGTTCTAAAGATGCTACAAGACAGGCTTTTAGCGTGGGTATCATTACACATGGTGAAGAGTGGATGCAGATGGTAAAAAGTAGAAATCTTACTTCTCATACTTATGATGAAGAGACGGTAGAACAGATAGTTGATGTTATATTGGGGACTTATATATTTAGATTTGAAGCGTTAAAAGAGAAGCTTTCTGAGCTTTTAGAAAGTGAAAAGTAACTTTATGAAATATGGTTTAAGTGATGCATCTATAGAAAAAATATACCATGTTTTTTCAAAATATGAAAACATAGATAAAGTTATACTCTATGGTTCACGGGCAAAAGGGAACTTTAGAGAAGGATCAGATATTGACTTGACAATGTTTGGTGAAGAGATAAATATAAAACTTTTACATAAAATTGAGTTGGAACTTGATGATCTTCTTTTACCGTATACTATAGATTTATCTATCTATAGTATGCTTAAAAACGATGAGTTAAAAGAACATATAGAGAGAGTGGGGATAGTTTTTTATAAAAAAGATAGGGACGATAGATAGTGTAAAAATAATTCTATCAACACCTCTTAAGCTGCAATATTACACCCTTAACAAATTATTTAAACTCTGCTTTTTGATAGTTCTATAAATGTCAAAATCGCTATCTATGCTAATAATATCTTTGATATTTTCTTTTTGGGCGACATACATTAGTGTTGAGTCTGCTAAATCCATGGGAATATCACTATATTTTTGCATCATTTTTATCATAGCAGTTAGCTCACTCTGCTCTATTTGGTAGATAGTAATAGCTTCCATCTCTACCCACTTTAAAAAATTGAGCTGGACAGTAAGATTGAAACTTAGCATATGGGTAACCTCTGTTATAACTGCCCAAGTAGATATGAGCTTTCCATCAAAAGAGTGCATAAACTCCAAGGTCTTTTTATGGTATTTATCGTCTTTATCAAAGAGGGCAATGATGGGACCACTATCTATTATTGTATTTTTCATCTAGCATCTTTTTATATCTGTTTTTATAGTTAACTGATAGTTCTCCATCTGAACTTCCAGCAGTACCAAAGAGATCTTTACCTAACTCATATGGGGTTATTTTCTCTTTTGCTTTTAGAGTATTAAAATAGTGTGATAATGCTTCTTTGATAATATCAGTCTTAGTTTTATGGCTTATGTGGGAAACTATAGTTAACTCTTTTTCAAGTAAATCACCCAATCTTACGGAAAGCATATTAATCTCCTTTTATTGTATTGCAATATTGTAATACAATATTGCTTATAGTTTATTGTGTATTTAAGTTTAGATAGCTATTGTGACTGTAAAACCGTTAAAACCTTAGAGTTGGGACACAAACCACTAATAAAAAAGAAGCTGGTTGGCTCCTCTTGTCTGTTTCTTGCAAAAAGTCTCAGATAAGGAAGCTCACAAGAACAATTCTACCCAAATAACGCAGGATTTTTGTTTCTAGTCGCATTCTCTCAAGAGGAACATAGCTATTCTATGCGACGATTGAGAGAATGCGACTAGGAGCAAAAGGACAAGTTAGGTGGGTAGAATTGTTTTTGGGAGATTCCTAAGTATATCTTGTCATCAAATTGAAAGAGATAGTAGATGCGATAGCCTCAACTTTTGCCTTAATTGTGTCATGTGAGTCTAATTTTTTGAGCTCCATTTGTGCCTGATACTCTTGTGCCATTTGAGTAGTCAAATGCCTCTAGCAAACTACCAAACTCATCATCCACACTAAAACTCTTTTTTTAATATTTTGTAGTCTCCTTTGAATTTATCTAAAAATATAAACAGTATTTTAACCAAAGGGGCAATAGCGACAGTACAAAATCTATCCTAAAGTCCTCCTACGCTAAAATAAAAAATGTCACACAATCCAAAACTCAATAGTAAAAAGATGAGACCACAGCATTGATATATCTCCAAGATGTTTCACTCAGAAAGGGAAACTCCTGAATAATAAAAAACTCAAAAGCAAGAGATTTTGGATCGCACCGATCACTGGATACCAGTACCTCTCCAAGATGCTACCAGGAGGCTGTCGCTACTATCCGACCTGTTCTGAGTATGCAAAATGGAGCTTTGAAACTTCTCCTCCGCACAGAGCCATCTTCAACTCCACACTGAGGATATTGCGTTGCAACCAGCTTTTTCCTGGAGGTATCGACTATCCTGTCGTAGAGTACAAGGCACCTCCTGCTCTCCACCTTACATCATATCTTAACATTCTTTCTGGCAAAATATCTATCAAATATTGGTTTGTTCCAAAATCAAATTCTTACTATTATGTCATAAAGGATTACCATGCCAACTAGTCTTCACTCTCCTCTCGATATGCATTTGCATCTGCGTGACGGTGATATGCTCAAGCGCGTAGCTCCACTCAGTGCTCACAGCTTTTCAGGTGCATTGATCATGCCAAACCTCGTACCTCCCATCGAAACAAAAGAGGATGTACAAAACTATAAAAATCAAATACTCGAAGCGATTGGAGATGAAGATTTTATCCCCTATATGACACTCTTTTTCAAGCCAACCTACAGTAGGGAATTTCTGGAGAGCGTGCGTGATGAGATCACTGCGATCAAACTCTACCCAGCAGGTATCACCACCAACAGCGAAGGGGGTCTCAGTGGTTTTGATGTGGAGGAGCTTCGCACTACCCTCGAAGCTATGAGTGACTTAGATATCCCTCTCTGCATTCATGGAGAAACAGGTGGTTTTGTGATGGATAGAGAAGCGGAATTTGTACCTATCTATGAGAAGCTGGCAACACACTTTCCTCGTCTCAAGATCATCATGGAGCATATCACAACCAAGGAGAGTGTCGCGGCACTTGATCGCTTCGATAATCTCTATGCGACGATCACTCTGCATCACCTTCTTATCACCCTCGATGATGTTGCTGGGGGTATGCTACAGCCTCATCTCTTCTGCAAGCCCATCGCCAAAAGACCTGAAGATAGAGAAGCACTGCTGAAGGTAGCACTAGAGGCGCACCCCAAAGTCATGTTCGGTAGCGACTCTGCACCACATCCCAAAGAAGCCAAGGAGTGTCCGGGATGTGCTGCTGGTGTTTTTACTGCCCCTATTGCTCTACAGACACTCACTGAACTTTTTGAAAAAAATGCTACTCCTCTAAAAAATTTACAAAAATTTATTTCAGAAAATGCACAAGATATTTATCGTCTCAAGCCCCTCCAGAAAGAGGTCATACTGACCAAGGAGCCTTTTGTTGTACCCGATAATTACGAAGGTGTCGTTCCCTTCTCTTCTGGAACGGCACTTGCTTACAATATTCATACCATCATTTAGAGGAGTAGACATGCCTGACAAAAAATTACAAGAGTTGGAAAAAGGTCACGAAGCCTTTCGTGCTGTTAAATTCAAAGAGAATGAAAACCGTTTCAGAACCCTGACAGAAGAGGGGCAGAACCCCAAGGCACTCTTTATTGGCTGTAGCGATTCACGCGTCATGCCTGCGATGATCACAGGTAGTGGACCTGGTGATCTTTTCATCATCCGAAATATTGGAAATTTTGTTGCTCCCTATCAGCCAGATGCCAGCTATCACGCAACGGCTTCGGCTATCGAATATGCCATTTCGGTACTAGAACTTACAGATATTATCGTCTGCGGTCACTCTGATTGTGGTGCTATTGCTTCACTCTACAAGGATATCAAAAAAACAGATGAAAATATCCATACGATCAAATGGCTGGAACTAGGAGAAGCACCAAAGAGAGTAGCTATGATGAGCGAGCACAAAGGAGACCAGCAAGCACTGCTTCGCTATACTGAAAAAGTCTCCGTCATCTTTCAGCTCCAAAATCTCCTCACCTACCCCGCAGTCAAGAGGCGTGTAGATCAAGGCAAGGTCTTTTTACACGGCTGGTATTATGATATGAAGAGCGGTGTGATCGACTATTATGATGATGAACTATATGAATTTAAACCATTGGCTCAAGATGATCCAACGACAGATCACAAGACAAAGGATGCAACATGTTAGCCGATTCCATCGAAGCACTGATAGGAAATACACCATTGGTCAAACTCAATCACCTCTCTACAGAGAGTGGTGCTACTATTCTCGGTAAATGTGAGTTTATGAATCCTACGAGTTCTGTCAAAGATCGTATTGCACTCAGCATGATCGAAACCGCCATCGAGGAGGGAGTCATCAAGTCCGATACGACTATTATCGAACCTACCAGTGGCAATACAGGTATCGGACTTGCGGCCATCTGTGCCTCAAAAGGATTGAAGCTTATCCTCACTATGCCTGAATCGATGAGTATAGAGAGGCGCAAGCTACTCACGCATTTAGGTGCAAAGCTTGTATTGACACCTGCGTCAGAAGGTATGGCTGGATCGATCAAAGAGGCACAAAACCTTCAGGAAAATCTCGACAATGCGATCAACTTGCAACAATTTCAAAATCCAAACAATCCTGAAGTACATCGCAAAACAACCGCACCTGAGATCCTCAAAGACACCAAAGGTAAGCTTGATTTTTTCGTCGCTGCAGTCGGGACGGGGGGAACACTCACTGGTACTTCTGAAGTCCTCAAAGCTGAAATACCTACACTCAAATCAATCGCTGTTGAGCCAGAAGAGTCGGCTATTCTCAGTGGTGGAGACGCAGGTCCTCACAAGATACAGGGGATTGGTGCAGGATTTGTCCCCAAAAACCTCAATACTGAAATCTACGATGAAGTGATCAAAGTCTGCAATGAAGAGGCTTTTGCAATGGCAAAACGAGTCGCCAAAGAGGAGGGACTCCTCGTGGGGATCTCGTCAGGTGCCAATCTACAGGCAGCTTATACTATCGCCTGCCGAGAAGAGAACAGAGGCAAGACGATCGTGACAATTTTATGTGACACTGCAGAGCGTTATCTCTCGACAGATCTTTTCGAGATGTAAGTTTGGCATTGTCAAGGAATAGAACCAAAATTAAATATTTCGGAGCAGGGACTTTAGTCCCGTTTAATGGGACTAAAGTCCCTACTCCAAGTACCGAACCTACCGAAAGTCATCCAATGATCTCTTGCCTACTCCTTGAGACCATTCGCATAGAAAACGGAGAAGCTCTAAATGTCTCCTATCATAATCAGCGTTTTAATCGTAGTAGAAAAGAACTCTTTTCGATCGATAAAACCATAGACCTCAGCCAAGTCATCACTCCACCTGACAAGGGAGTTTATCGCTGTAGAATACTCTATGACCACGACATACAAACAATAGAATACCTCTCCTATCAGCCAAAAATCATACAAGCGACTGCTATCGTGGATAGTTCAATCGGCTATCCTTATAAATATGCAGATCGCAAACAATTGGAAGCAGTCTTGGCTACT
>QMKU01000045.1 GCA_003646525.1 Campylobacterota bacterium | reverse complement strand
GCTCACATACTGCTGTTTTGCTACTAGAGGCAGGCTATGATATCATAGTTTTTGACAATTTTTGCAATTCATCACGAGAGAGCATCAAGAGAGTAGAAGAGATCACACAGAGAGAGATCACTCTAGTAGAGGGAGACATACGAAACAGGAAAAATCTACAGCAACTCTTTGAAAGACATAACATTGAAGCAGTGATCCATTTCGCAGGGCTCAAAGCAGTAGGAGAATCTGTCAAAAAGCCTCTGAAGTATTATGATTATAATGTTTATGGTACAACTATTTTATGTGAAGTGATGCAGGAGTACAACTGCAAATCCATTGTCTTTAGCTCTTCTGCAACAGTCTATGGCGACCCTCATACGACACCGATCAAAGAGGATTTTCCTCTCTCTGCCACCAACCCCTATGGAAGAAGTAAACTTTTTATCGAAGAGATACTGAGAGATCTTTATGCTTCTGATAACGAATGGAAAGTGGTGCTACTGCGCTATTTCAATCCTGTAGGTGCTCACCATTCAGGGAAGATCGGGGAAGATCCCAATGGTATCCCCAATAACCTGATGCCGTTTATTGCCCAGACTGCTGTAGGAAAAAGAGAGTATCTCAATATATTTGGAGATGATTATGATACACCTGACGGTACGGGAGTTAGGGATTATATTCATGTAGTTGATCTAGCTCAGGGACATCTTGATGCTTTGTCAAAAATCAAAAATTTTGATCAAGTGATGACGATCAATCTAGGTACGGGAAATGGCTATTCTGTACTTGATGTCGTACATGCTTTTGAAAAAGCGTCTGCTCAGAAGATTCCTTACAAAATCGCTCCAAGGCGCAATGGAGATATCGCTACCTGCTTTGCAGACCCCAAGTATGCCAAAGAGCTGTTGGGTTGGGAGGCGACGAAGGATATCCAAGTCATGTGTGAAGATCATTGGCGATGGCAATCTAGCAATCCCAATGGCTATCAAAAATAAAATCATCAGAGGAGACAGAATTTGAAAACAATCAGTAAAACAATCTTTAGAGAATATGATATCCGAGGAATTTTCCAAAAAGAACTCAACGAGAATAGTGTTCAGCTTATAGGCTATTATCTCGGGAAACGCATAAAAGGAAATAAAATCGTAGCAGTCGGCTATGATGCTAGGTCACACTCTCCAGTGTTGAGAGATTATCTCACTAGTGGGCTCAATGCGGCAGGTTGCAAAGTGCTAGATATGGGGATGGTTGCTACACCTGTGAACTATTACTCTAACTACATCAATTTTAATGGTGTCAAGACAGATGCCTCTGTGATGATCACTGGCTCTCACAATCCGAGTGAGTATAATGGATTCAAGATAACAGTGGATCACTCTCCATTCTTTGGAGATGACATTTACGAACTAGGTGACGAGGTCATGCAGGACACAGAGACGAAAATTCCCTACAATGCACAAAGAACCTTGATTGATGTCAAAAAACCCTATATCGCCTTTATGGTCAAAGAGTTTGCGCACTTGAAAAATATGAAGACAAAGATTGTCATCGAT
Source organism: Campylobacterota bacterium (assembly GCA_003646525.1). Classification (GTDB taxonomy): domain Bacteria; phylum Campylobacterota; class Campylobacteria; order Campylobacterales; family Sulfurovaceae; genus SZUA-451. The sequence continues at coordinate 6,771 of QMKU01000045.1, read as the reverse complement.
TGTGGTAATGGTGTCGCCGATACCGTCATCACAGATATTTTTAATGCTCTAAATTTCAAGTATCAAGGTCTCTATCTCCAGCCTGATGGTGGTTTCCCTAACCATCACCCCGATCCCTCAGTCGAGAAGAATCTCGTAGATGTCAAAGCCGCATTAGCGGAAAATGGAGATATCGCTTTTGCCTATGATGGAGATGCAGATCGCATAGCCGTACTCACTCACAAGCACAATATCAAGGGCGACCAGATGGCACTACTCTATGCTATGAAAATGGATCATCCCACCATCATAGGTGAAGTGAAGTGCTCTCAAGTTATGTATGATGAACTCGAACGGCGCGGTGCCAAAACGATCATGTACAAAACCGGACACTCAAACCTCAAAGTCAAAATGAAAGAGACAGGTGCAGACCTCGCTTGTGAAGTAAGTGGACATATCTTCTTCAAACACCGATATTTTGGCTATGATGATGCTATCTATGCCACACTTCGCATGCTAGAGCTCATCCATGATGGTATCGATCTTGATCATGAGATCGACTCACTTCCACATGTTTTTTCAACTGAAGAGATCAAAGTCAAAACAACCGAAGATAAAAAGTTCAAAATCATCGACAAGATCAAAGAGATGCTCAAAAATCCACCTGCTGATTTCCCAGAAATCACAAGTATCATTGATATAGATGGTGTAAGGATCGGGTTTGAAGAGGGCTGGGGACTGGTGCGTGCTAGCAACACCACTCCTGTCCTCGTCACACGCTTTGAGTCTACAGATGAAGTACTTGTGAAACTATATGAAAGAAAAGTCAACGAACTCATCAGAAATGCAAAAGCATCACTCGACAAATTCTAAATCTTGGAATAGAGTGCACACACGAAAGAAAGGATAGCATATTATGAAATTTTTAGTTACAGGTGGTGCTGGGTTTATTGGCTCAGCTGTCATCAGACATTTGATCAATGAGAGTGATCATTCTATTGTGAATGTTGACAAACTGACATATGCTGGCAATTTAGACTCCCTAGAAAGTATCAGTCATTCTGATCGATATGCGTTTGAACAGGTAGATATTTGTGATGCAAAAGCTATCAAGGCTGTCTATGATAAACATCAACCTGATATCGTCATGCATTTAGCAGCAGAATCCCATGTTGATCGTTCGATCGATGGGCCAGGTGAATTTATCCACACCAATATCTTGGGAACTTACACACTCCTCGATCAAGCAAGAGCTTATTGGATAGGACTAGATCAAGAAAAAAAAGAGGGTTTTCGCTTTCATCATATCTCGACAGATGAAGTCTATGGTGATTTGGAAGGTACCGATGATCTCTTCACCGAAACCACACCATACGCACCAAGCTCCCCCTACTCTGCCTCCAAAGCCAGCTCTGACCATCTTGTGAGAGCTTGGCAAAGAACTTATGGCTTACCTACGCTAGTCACCAACTGCTCCAACAACTATGGTCCTTATCATTTCCCTGAAAAGCTCATCCCTTTGATCATCCTCAATGCACTCGAAGGCAAAGCACTTCCTGTATATGGCAAAGGGGAGCAGATCAGAGATTGGCTTTATGTCGAAGATCATGCACGGGCACTAGTCATCGTCGCAACACAAGGCAAGGTAGCTGAGACTTATAATATCGGTGGACATAACGAAAAACAAAATATTGATGTCGTGGAAACTATCTGTGATATTCTTGACAAAAAAGTCCCTGCCGATAAACCCTACAAAAACCTCATCACTTTTGTCACTGATCGTCCTGGTCATGATATTCGCTATGCTATTGATGCTTCCAAAATCGCCAGAGAGCTAGGATGGGAACCAAAAGAGACATTTGAAACTGGTTTGGAAAAAACTGTTCAATGGTATCTTGAAAATAGTGATTGGTGGCATGCAGTTCAAGATGGCAGCTACCAAAGAGAACGGTTGGGGGTCAGCTCATGAAAGGGATTATTTTAGCAGGAGGATCAGGAACCAGACTCTACCCTATCACCAAAGGTATCAGCAAACAACTTGTACCCATCTATGACAAACCAATGATCTATTATCCACTATCCGTCTTGATGTTGGCAGGAATCACTGAGGTTTTGATCATTTCGACATCCGAAGATCTACCTCGTTTTGAGAGGCTTTTGGGCAGTGGGTCAGATATTGGTATGCAATTCAGCTACATTGTACAACCCTCCCCAGATGGATTGGCGGAAGCTTTTATCCTAGGTGAAACATTCATAGGTGATGATGATGTCGCATTAGTATTGGGAGACAACATCTTCTATGGACAGGGGCTCATCGATATACTCGATAGCTCTGTCAAAAATGCAAAAAAATATAATAAAGCAACAGTCTTTGGGTATCATGTCAGTGATCCTGATCGTTATGGTGTTGTGGATTTTGACAGGGATGGCAATGCGATCAGTATCGAAGAAAAACCAAAAAAACCAAAATCCAACTATGCAGTTGTAGGGCTCTACTTCTACCCCAACGATGTCGTCAAAAAAGCCAAACAAGTCAAACCAAGCGACAGGGGAGAACTGGAGATCACAACACTAAATCAAGATTATTTAGATGAAAAAAGACTCAAGGTTGAACTACTCGGAAGAGGCTATGCATGGTTAGACACAGGGACACATGAGAGCCTCATAGATGCCTCTCTCTTCATCCAAACAATAGAAAAAAGACAGAGTCTCAAAGTCGCTTGTATCGAAGAGATCGCATTTGAAATGGGCTATATCGACAGAGAAGAGCTTATCACACTTGCTCAGCCTCTACTGAAAAACCAGTATGGTAAATATCTACTTCGTCGTGCCGAAGAGGGACAGGTCGCAAGATAGTTAGGCGAATGTAAAAAATGAAAAAAAATATATCATCTGATAAAAACATGGCGATCAAAATTTCCAAACTGACCAAAAGATACTCACTTTATGACAAGCCTCAAGATCGGTTCAAAGAGGCACTCAATCCTTTTAAAAAATCCTATCACCATGATTTCTATGCGATGAAAAATGTAACTATCGATATCTACAAAGGTGAGACTATCGGTATCATAGGCAAAAATGGTGCTGGAAAATCAACACTCCTCAAGATGATTACCGGTGTTTTGACCCCTAGTCTAGGGAGTATTCAAGTCAATGGTCGCATCGCCTCCCTGTTGGAGCTTGGTGCTGGGTTCAACCCCGAAATGACAGGCTTGGAAAATATCTACCTCAATGGAACACTCATGGGCTTCACGGACGAAGAGATGCATAGTAAAATCGATGCTATATTGGAATTTGCCGACATTGGTGAATTCATCCATCAGCCTGTCAAAATGTACAGCTCAGGCATGTTTGCCAGACTTGCATTCTCCGTCTCTATCAATGTAGAACCTGATATTCTTATCATTGACGAAGCACTCAGTGTAGGGGATATGGCATTTCAAATGAAGTGTTTCAAAAAATTCCAAGAGTTTCAAGAACAAGGCAGAACGATACTTTTTGTCACCCATGCACTTGATACCGTTATTCGCTATTGCAATCGAGGTATCGTGATAGATGCAGGAGAAAAAATCTGTGACAGCAGTTCCAAAGAGGCTGTAGATGTCTTCAAGAAACTCTTGACTGGAAACTTTTACCCAGACAAAGACCAAAATGAAAATCAAGAGAGTGCAAAATATCCTAGTGGTCAACTTTTTAAAAACTCTTTCCCCTCAAATAGTGAAATGCTTGAGTACGGAAACAAGAAAGCTCTCATTTATGATTATGGTATACTGGATAAATCTGCTATGCCAATGACACTCTTTGATCACAATAGTATCTGCGATATTGTTGTCAAGATCAGATTTAATGACAAAATCATTGCTCCTATCGTTGCCTATAGCATCAAAGACTCAAAGGGCTTGGAAATCACAGGTACTAATACACTGATGAAATCCATAGAGACTGGCTCATACACAGAGGGTGAAGAGGTCGAGATACGCTTCAAACAAGAATTGAACCTACGACCAGGAGCTTATGCCCTCTCTCTAGGCTGTGTCACGATCAATCAAAATGGAGTCGAAGTATATAACAGACTCTATGATTGTATCTTATTTGAGATCATAGGCGGAGCAGAGATGGTTGGCTTTTTTGATCTAGGAAGTGAAGTGACAGTTGAGCGATAATGTAATCATCCCTAGAGACAAAAACTATATAGATAAAAAAACAATTTTTTACTATCTTCTGCTTTTTGCAACACTCGGAGCACTCTTTGCTACCCAGCCTTTTCTTCGTTATCCTTATGATATGTGGGAACACCTCATAGCGATAGACGAATTTAGACTTGCCAACATACCACTCGAAAGAAGTATCTGGCATAGCTTTTGGCGAAAGGCATTTGTTTTTTTCTCTATAGATCCAAGTCAAATTTTTCTCAGGGCAAAGATCATTCATACCACACAAATCTTATTCAGTTTTTTTGCTATCTACCTTTTTAGCAAAGTCATTATCAGACATATTTTTACACATATTGACCTCTTCTCTCTACGCTATATGGCATATTGGTCTACCCTGATTTGGTTCACTATTTTTGCAACCTTCTCTATGCATTATCATCTCGTCTGGACTCTTTGGTACTCTATAGGATATCAAATCACTCTACCACTATTCTGGTATATTTTGGCGCTGACGATCATCCTGCTCTTTGAGCCCATCTCTTGGAAACTCAAAGCTTTTTATCTCATTCAAGTTATTCTCATTTCACTGTTGATTTTGAGAATGCACTCTATGGAATATCTCTATTATGTCATGTATCTACTGATACTCTCTCTGCTATTTTGGCGAAAGATCATTACATTTGTCAGACAATATTACGCCATAGTTATTCCTGCCACAGTGCTACTACTCTATTTCACAAAACAGTATCAACCAGAACAATCTCAACTCTTTGATCATCTACGCCACTTTCATTTTTCTGAACTCTATGCAACGATTGTAATACAAGGGCAAGAGCTCATATCAGGAGCCAATAGATCAGGAGCAGTTATCAATGAGCTGATGAAAGTGACTCTCCTTCTTGGTCTAGTTATGCTTCTCTTTCTGAGACTAAAAAGAGGACAAAACAATCACCCAAAAGTTGATCGGAAAATGTTTCTTTTTCTCTTTGTTACTTCACTTTTTGTACTGATTCCTCTCACCACTTTGACCGGTGGACTAGCGGCTGTTGCTACGAGAATGAATGTCGTACATCGACTCTATTTTAGTGCATCACTTTTTGTGCTTCTTCCTGTGACACTCTATTACTTTATCCATCTCACACTAAAAAAACATCACTTACTCTCTCTCAATCTTGCTATAGTCACCGTCCTCCTCTTGACCCTACTCTACTCCAAGTACTTCTCGGCGACACATAATTACGCCAAGAACATTTATTCAGTCATGCAAAGTTTTGACCAAAAAACCCTTGGGTTCAATCTCAACGACAAAGAGATAGAGATACTTGGCAAAGAGCTCAAGCAATACAAAAAAAGATTTGATGACGGCAAATTGATCGTCTACTACGCCAGACCAGATATCGCCATAGTTCTCTTGCTTGCCTATCGTGAAAAAGTATTTTGGTGGGGTCGCAGAGAATATGTCTCATTAGAAGATTTCCAAGAAGAGTTACGCCGAAAAGGTCAAGCTGATTTTCATACGATTATATTTGAGACACCCAAGGACTTTCCAGAGTATATTCCTTTCAAGTAGTTATCCATAGATCTGCCCTAATCGTTTTCATAGTATAATGTCTATCATTATTTTACAGAAGTAATTTATGGATTTTAGCACTGGAGGATTTTTGTCTATTCTTGACAATTATACCGCATTAGAGTACACTTTATAAAAAGGAGTTTTTATGACACTTTCAGTCAATCAATTTCATGCTAATTTGAAATATCATGTGGATAAGACTATCAATAACCATGAAGCACTTACAGTTAGTAGAAAAAATGGTGATGCTTTTGTAGTAATATCTTTGGAAGATTATAACAGAGAACAAGCATATTACAATGTACCTCTTTAACCCAAAATATAATCATAAAATCTTTAATTTCAAATTATTTTGATAAAATATTATAAAAAGGAAATAAAATGCAACTTCAAATAGATGTCAATAGTGTAAAATCAGCTATCTTTTTAGAACTGTTAAATTTATTTAAAAAAGATAATATGATTAATGATTATAAAATCATAGACGATAAAAAAACTACATATGACGATGAAGTATTAAATGATTTATCTATGATAGGTGATAGTTTAAAAGATGCAAAAAATGGTTTAGGCCACAGAACTTCAACCACTGTAACTATTCAAGATGCATAAATACACAGCAGAACAAGAGTTATATAAAAATATAGATTTAGATATTAAAGATTTTTTAAATTCCATAAATTCAAAAGAAGATCTAGGAACAGAACTAAAATCAAATGTATTTAAAGTAAGAGTAGCAAATAGTGATAAAAACAAAGGTAGAAGTGCTGATTATAGACTGATAAGCTATTTAGAAATAATTGAAAATGAACTACACCTATTATATATTTATGACAAAAGTAAACTAGTCAATATAACTGAAAAAGAAGTTGATGAATTAGTTACAAAACAAATTGGGGACAATTCTTAACTTAAGTAGTGGGTAGACACATATTGAAAATTTAGGGTCAAAATTTAGGGTCAGGTCACAAAAATTTAGGGTCAGGTCACAAACCACTAATCTTTAAAATTTAGTGTGATAGTAACCTGGTATTTCTATACGGGGTTTTCTTGGCACTATTTTTC
>QMKU01000044.1 GCA_003646525.1 Campylobacterota bacterium | reverse complement strand
TATATTTATCTACGATATTTTGTGCTTTGAGTTTTTCCAGCTCTAGGGTGACATCACCGACATAGGGGTAGGTTTCACTATTTGAAGCACTATCACGACGAAAGCCTGCGACAGAACCGATATGTTTGATGTAGAATTCTTCTTTGAGAGGGTATAGATCTGATTGTATCTGCTTTAGTATGTTATTCATTGTTTCGACGCTAGTATTGGCATCTGCCTTGAGTGCGATATGGATGGTCTTGGAGTCAAAACGAGGGAACATTTGAAATTTACTTGATTTGAAAGCAAGCACAGTAAGTAGTGGTACCACGAGTATGAAGATGACCAAAAATCCTTTCTTGTGGTGCATAATATGATGAATGATAAGAGTGTAGAATCGATTGGCTCCAGCCCAAGAACGAGTTTTTTGTTTGGCGTTGAGCATATGTGCTGCGTGAATGGGGAGAAAGATAAAAGATTCGATAAGCGAAGCGATGACCAATACTGATACGGCGATAGGGATGAGTTTCATTACCTCCCCCATCTTGCCAGAGATGAGCAGGGCAGGAATGAAAGCAAAGAGGGTAGTGAGCGAAGCGATGATGACGGGTTTTGCCATCTCTTTGGCACCGAGGATAGCAGCCTCTTTGGCAACGAAGCCTTTTTCGATGTATTGTTGGATATTTTCACTCACTACGATAGCATCATCGACGATAATGCCCAGAGCGAGAAGCACACCGATCAGTGAAATCATATTGATGCTATAGCCAAGGAGATAGAGTGAAAAGGCACCCATGAGAAAAGAGGTTGGTATCCCTAGAGCAATAATAATCGCCATACGAGAGTTGATGAGCCATGCCACGAGGAGAGAGATGACGACAAGTCCAAGCAGAATATTGGAGATGACAATATTGAGCCTGTCTTTGATCTTTTCTGAGCGATCATTATGGATGAAGGATTCTACTTTTGGATTCTGCTCACAAAATGTTACGAGTAGTGATTCTATCTTCTCTCCAAGGCGGAGAGCATTACCTTTTTCATCTTGCTTGACGACGATATTGAGCGCGGTTTTAGTGTCCATCAAAAAGAGAGTTTGGGCATCTTCATAGTGTTTTTGTATCTTGGCTATATCTTTGAGATACAGTGATTTGTCTCCCACGATGATGCGCGTATTTCCCCAGGCTTCAGCACTTTTTTTGCCATTGGCAGTGGAGAGATAGAAGAAGCCTCGTTTTTCATCTTCTATTTTGCCCAAAGGGAAGATAAAAGAGAGTTTACTAAGTGCAACGATCACACTCTCTGGCTTGAGATCGAAAGCTCTGATCTTCTCTGTGTCAAGTTCGATATCATAGAAGATATCCGAATCTCCATAAATCTCAACCTCTGAGATGTATTTGATGGCAGAGAGCTCCTCTTTGAGCTTTTGTGCTTTAACTTTGAGGTTGGAGAGAGAGAGTGTCTCTGAGGCGATGACGATATTGAGAAGATCTCGCTTGACTTCGAGGACTTTGACGACAGGTTCATCCATATCTTCGGGAAGATCCCTCTTGGCAATAGCGAGAGCATCTTTGACTTTGTCTGCTGTATTATACTTGTCTATACCCTTTTCAAGTTCAAGGATGATCGTAAATCGACCGGGATTAATGACAGTTGTCAAATCCTTAATCCCATCGATATTGTCGATCTCTTCTTCGAGGGGCTTGACTGCCATCTTGTCCATCACATCGAGAGAAGCACCGCTATAGTTGCCCGAGATAGAAACCATATCAAGGTCAAAAGAGGGAAAGATCTCTTTGGGTATTTTGATATAAGAGTAAACTCCCACTGCTATGATGAGAAAAAAGAGGGTGTAGTTCATTCGGGCATTATTAGTAAAAAATCGGATCATAAATGTATGATGCCCCCTATTGTTTATTTTAGGCTACCCCCAAGGATACAAGGCACCCCAAGGATATAAACAGCCCAATAGGGGATTATACTGTAAACATGGAGTAAAAAGTTTTAGAGGTTGGCGTAGTATTTGCTTCCGTCAGCAAAAGTATTGACTGTCAATTTGGAGAAATTTTCTAGGTAGTTCCAAAAATCATCAATCAGTGCCGCATCAACTCCTTCAAGTTCATCAAGTGCTTCCCCCATCGTTCCGAGCCATTCGATACGCGATTTTTCATAGATAGAAAAATCATCATGAAGGCGTACCATAAATTCGTTAAGTTCCATTCCCCCAGCTTCGCCCTCATAAACTTTTGGTCCACCACAAATTTGTATAAAAAATTTGGTATTTTTAATTTTTATCGCTTCAAATTCATCTTCCTCTTGAGGAAAAAAGTTAGCAATATCACTCTCATATATTTTATCATAAAAGCTATACATCAGTTTCTTCATGCCTTCTTCGCCACCGACTGCTTCGTAAAAAGCAAGATTTGGATTTTTGAAGTCAACATGCTCGCCTTTTACAGTGGGGGTTATCTCATAGCTCATTTTTTATCCTTTTATTTTAGTATGTATTTTATCAAATTATTATAAAAATAAGTACTGAATGATCTATTCATCACAAAAGCGTTTCAGCAGATCACTATAGTTCTCAATTCTTCGATCTCGTAAAAATGGCCAAATATCACGAACCTCTCTAGTACGGCTATGGTCAATATCGGCATAAAGTATCACCTCATCCTTGGGGTTTGCTTGGGTGAGTATCTCACCTTGAGCACCGCAGACGAAGCTATGACCCCAGAATCTTATTCCCTCCATTACCTCAGAACGGTCAGGTTCAAATCCTACACGATTGCAGGAGAGCACAGGAATACCATTGGCGATAGCATGGGAGCACTGGATAGTGACCCAGCTCTGTACTTGCCTCTTTTTCTCTTCACTGCTATCAGAATCAAACCAGCCTATCGCAGTAGGGTAAATAAGTAGCTCTGCCCCTTTAAGCGTCATGATACGCGCTGCTTCTGGATACCACTGATCCCAGCATATCAGTACACCAAGTTTGCCAACACTGGTCTCTATAGGTTCAAATCCAAGATCACCAGGTGTAAAATAGAACTTTTCGTAAAATCCAGGGTCATCAGGGATATGCATTTTTCGATATTTTCCAGCGATGGAGCCATCCTTTTCAAATACAACTGCCGTATTATGATAGAGTCCAGGTGCTCGCTTTTCAAAGAGTGATGTGACTAGCACAACACTATTTTCTTTCGCTACCCTGCTCCAATAGAGTAAATCTTTTTTATAATCAGAAGCATAATCAAAAAATACCGTATTTTCACTCTGGCAAAAATATTCATTTTGATGAAGCTCTTGGAGGATGATCAACTCTGCTCCATTTTGGGATGCTTCTGTAATTTTTTTAGAGGTTTTATCTATCATTTTTTGCTTGTCATTATCATATTTTTGTTGGATTAATGCGACTTTCATGTTTGATTCCTTATTGAGCTATTTGCATCGTAGAGCAGTGGAGGCTACCACCCTCTTCGATCAACTTTGTACAATTGATGGGGATGATCTCCTTATCAGGAAAAATCTCCCTAAATATAATATCTGCCTCTTTGTCTGTAGTAGCACTGTAGGCTGGATAAATCAATGCTTTGTTGGTAATGAGGAAATTGGCATAGGTGGCAGGAAGTCGTCTTCCCTCCAGATCATATTTGGCTTCACACATCGGCAGGGGGATCAGTCGATACGGTTTATCATCTATAGTTCTAAACTCCTGCAATTGCTCTTCCATCTTCAGCAGTGAAGCATAGTGCTCATCTTCTCTGTCGTCACACTTGACATAAACGATACTCTCTTGGTCAATAAACCGTGCAAGTGTGTCAATATGACTGTCGGTATCATCTCCAGCGAGATAGCCATGGTCGAGCCAGAGGATACGCTGAGCACCGAGGTGCTCTGATAGTTTGGATACGACCTCTGCTTTGCTCAATCCGCCATTACGATTGAGATTGCAGAGACAGTGTGAAGTTGTCAGGATAGTGCCAGCACCATCAGACTCTATCGATCCGCCTTCAAGGACAAGATCGATAGAGTCTAATGGCATAGTACCAAGATACCCTCTCTTGTGCAGGATCTTGTTGACAAGATTGTCAAGCGAAGCATCAAATTTTTTACCCCATCCGTCAAATGCAAAGTCGATCAGCCTGCTCTCTCCCCCATCTTCGATAGAGAGGTAGCCATAGTCGCGTATCCAAGTATCGTTGGTAGGTATTTCGATGAAGCTCATATTGTGAGTGCTACAAAATTTGTCGGAGATACTATCTTTGTCTCGACAGATAATATATACAGGCTCAGAATATGCGATTGCCTGAGCGATACGAATAAAAGGTGTCAACGCTACTTCTAAATCATCTGCCCAATCTGTCCCTTCGTGTGGAAATGCCATCAAAACAGCTTTTTGCTTTTCCCACTCTGCTTTTAATCTTTTTGCCATTATAAACCTTTGCACAAATTTTATGTATAATACCGATTATGGCTTTTATTACACTCAATAAAGATAATTTCTTTTATAATCTTAACCAAATTGCTCTAAAAATAGGCTCAGTTGACAAAATCGCATTGGTACTCAAAGACAATGCCTATGGTCATGGGCTGCAAGAGACGGCAGGACTAGCGCATGAATTTGGCATTTGCCATGCTGTGGTGCGTAGCAGACAAGAGGCAGAACAGATCAGATCTTTGTTTGATACAGTTCTTGTATTGGGTGACAAGGCTGTCTGGTCAGATAACTGCTCTTTTGTCCTCAATTCGTTAGAAGATATCACTGCCGCAGAAAAGGGGAGTAAGGTAGAGCTGAAGGTGGATACAGGTATGCATCGCAATGGTATCCCTATGGAGGAGTTGCCAAAAGCGCTAGAGCTCATCAGCGAAAGAGCTCTTGATTTAGTTGGCTTGATGACTCATTTTAGAAGTGCAGACGAGTTGGGGTCAGAGCTTTTTTGGCAACAAAAGTATTTTGAGCAGGTCAAGGCGATGGTCTACGAGGCAGGCTTCGCTGATATCAGGATTCACTCCCGTAACTCTGCTGCAACATTGCGGATGAATCAATGCCGAGAGGATCTTGTCCGTATCGGTATCGCAGCATATGGCTACAACGAATTGGCTAGTAGTTTTGATAGAGTTGCACTCAAGCCAGTACTCTCACTCTACGCTCAGCGTGTTTCGACACGCCAGCTCAAAAAAGGAGAACGCATTGGTTATTTCGGTGACTTTACTGCCCCGAAGAATATGATTGTCTCAACTTACGACATAGGATATGGTGATGGTTGGCGCAGAGGAGATAGTACAGATCCCTATATCACAGCCGAAGGAGTACCCATCCTCGGACGCGTTTCGATGGATTTTATCACACTAGAGACAGGTGAAGATGAAGTCTGCATTATGGCAAATGCCCAAAAAGCCGCCCAGCATTTTGGAACCATCAGCTATGAGATGAGTACTGCCCTCTCTCCACTCATCGACAGAATCATAATTTGATGCTCTTGACATAATTAAAATTTCCTGTTAAAATTCCCATACTCTTTAGTTATTCATTATTTGGGGGTGACTTGGTTTCGACTGGAGTAGTCGGGGCTATGTGCATGTCGGACTGAGCAATTCCGTTACGCGGCTCATTTAGCTTAAACGCAAACAATACAGATTACCGTCCAGCTTACGCAGTAGCGTAAGTCCTAACCCCGGTTCGCCGGAGGACTGCCTCTCTAGTGAGTGTCATCTTAACTAGATTTTGAGGTATCATATCTGATGACTATATCTACCGGCTGCCGAACCGATAGACGAATCCTAAGGCTGGTCTTGTATAGTTTTGGGTGTAGTACGAAGCAAGATAAGATTTATCAACACCATCTAAACATGTAGAGTCATAGTTCTATCTATTTTAGGACACGGGTTCAATTCCCGTCGCCTCCACCAATACAGCGTAATCTCTCGTTTACTGTCGGTTGATTTGTAACCGAAAATAGATCAAACTCCCTTTCAATCTTTAAATGTTCACCTTCGATAAATCTTGCATAATTTCTTATAATCGGCTCGCTATTCGCGTGACCTACCATTTGAGCCAATTCTAAGATAGACACCTTTCCACTCTTTAGCATTGTTGTAATAAAGGTATGTCTTGTTGAATACAGTTTCCTATACTGTATCCCCGATGTGTCACAAACCTTTCTCCATTTTCTCTTTAGACTGTCAGAGCCGTAAAGATGCTTTCCATCTTCACCGGTGAAGAGATACAAGGTTTTCACTTTTGTTTGCTCTCCTAAATATGGTAAGAGACTTTCAAAAATTGGAACAGTACGGATACCACTATTCGTCTTTGGAGTTTCTACAATGCCTCTTGATATGCCTCGTGAGATTTTAATCTCCATCGTGTCAAGGTCTATGTCACCTTGCATTAGTCCGATGATCTCACCTGTACGCATACCTGTATAGAAACCTATGGCTAAGAAGTTCTTAAGCCATCCATCGGCAGCATCTATCAATTGTCCTACCTCTTCGGGTGTAAACGGCTCTACATCTTTTTTGTGATGTTGAGGTAGCTTAATATGATCGGCAGGATTATTGTCCAACTCATCCCATTCGATAGCTATCTGGAAGATGCCACGCATCACGCCTAGATAATTCCTCACTGTCTTTGGTGTGACCGTGTCTAGTAGTGTGTGTGCAAACTCTTTTACCTCGGCTCGTTTGATGTCATTGATCTCTCTGTGTCCAAATTTCTTTTGTATCCTATGGACTTTCTTGGCGATCTCTAATGCAGTCTTGTTTTTATCCTTGGATATGATATACTTCTCTGCGAATATGTTAAAGAGCTTCGGTGGTTTCTTTTGAAGTTCACCACTTGCTATCTTGGTTTCTAGTGCTGGGATAACTTTTTGTTTCAAAAGTTTTCTATTGATGGGTGTGTCCTCCAATCCTGTACTTTTTTGCTGTCTTTTGCCCTCAACTGTGTATTGAAGATAAAGCCTAGCACCTCTTTTATATATACTTACCATTTTATTATCCTTTCGGACAGCCAAAAAACGCTATTCATTATAACACCCTTTTTAGGATATTGGAAATCTCATCTATATTTTCAGACCGTACCCAGCTATCAATCGCTTCTACATCCCAATAAGTATCACTTACACCAACAGGATGGAAGTAATGGACTCCTTCCTTGAATAGAGCACCCTTTTGTTTCTTGAGCCAATTTACAGAACGCCCTAGATATCCTGCGCTTACCCTTTACGCGCTTTTTCTTTGTTGGTCTATATCTATTCTTTGTTTGCTTCGTTCTGATATTCTCTATCGGGTACTCAGGTATACTCACCGTCATGAGGGCTGCAATAGCGCTCATTAATCCCATACCTTTCATGATGCGTACCCCATCTCAGTATTGAACTGCTCTATAAGTGCATCTACTGCGCCTAGATCTTGGATGAAATCAGCTATATTGTTGTTGTCTAACTCAGCCCAATCTAAGAATGCACCTACATCTTCTGGCTTGAGCCCGTGATTGATGAGACCACCGTGATATCTAGCTAAGCTAACCGCGCCCTTTGGCTTTGATGTAGGCATCTCTGGGGTCTTTGGCGGTGGTGTAACCGCTAATGGCTCGTTTGGGCTCTCTGGCACACCAAAGACTCTATCGGCTTCATCGTCCATCGCTTCGTCCATCTCTGGATCATCTGTGATATCTGCCTCAACTGCTCCCGACTCTATCCCGTGAAATTGGTTTATGTACTTCTTGATATCTGGATATGCTTGTGTAAAGAACTCCGTTACACCTTTTTCTCCCATACCTAAGAAGTCCATAAATTCAGAAAATGGCTTCAGCTCTTTCTTTTCTAGTCCAAAGCTTCCCATCTCGCGATAATGTTTAGTTATGAATTTTGGAAGTCTCATACTCTTGGTTGGTCTCGGTGCGGAAAATCCCATAGCCTCGTCCATCTCTTGGTGGACTTCATCTGCTACCTTCTCAACCTCTGGGCTGTGAGTTTGAGGTGTTGGCTGTGATGGTGGCTGTGTCCTTGGCTGAGAGATCGTGGCGTTGAGATCATCGGTAGGGCCAGTATTCGCAGGTAGTACCTCGACATCTACAATATCCTGTATTTCCTCGACACTCTGCATGCCAAACATGACTTGAGAATAGAACTCTTTTATGAAGAACGATTGACAACGCTTTCTAAGCATCAACTCAGGCATCGTTTGCCACTTACTACCTTTTTTGCCTAGCCATCCCTCAGCCTGTGCCATCTTCATCGTTACGGTCATACCTAGCCTGTCGAAAATAGCCCATTTACTCTATATCTCATTTCCTATTTTTGGATTGTGCAGAATGGTAGGGGTCTGGTGATTTGTGATGCGTGAAGCATAGCGAAT
>QMKU01000043.1 GCA_003646525.1 Campylobacterota bacterium | reverse complement strand
CCAACAGCCTTTTGCGCAAAGTAGTTCTTGGTAATATTTACCATCTTGGTAGCTACTTTGATATCTGGCTTACTCCAGTCAAGTTCATCTTCATTTTTGATCCCTATCGCCACCTTGCATTTGCCCAGATTCATATCCATCAGATTAATAATATCGAGCTCCTTTTCGGTGATCACATCCAACCCCACCACGCCGATATCTGCTGCTCCATGCTCAACATAAGTCGGAACATCCTGATTTCTGACATTTAAAAAGCGAAACTCTCCGATATCCAAGATAAGCTTACGACTCTCAAACTTGAATTCTCCTCCAAATATCTCAGTGAATATTTCCAGTGTCTCTTCTGCAATTCTACCTTTTGGCAGGGCTATTGTCAACATCTATCTGTCCTTATTATTTTTGTCTTCCTGATAGGGGTCTGATGATTTGTGAATCACCTGACCTCTAGTGCATGTATCATCCCTTGAAAAACCAGTGTTTCATCAAACACAGACTCTTCAAAAAGAGTGGAGAGAAACTCTCCGTCCCCTCCTGAAAAGTAAATCGTTTTACCTTTTTGATGCTTCTCTATGAGTGCTTTAATGGTTGCGATTATACCATAGCTTATCCCATCTTTTGTTGTGAGAGGGAGGCTCTCTGTGCATACCTTATGATTGAGCTCATGCTCTAGTACTGGAGAGATACTAGCATAACTCTCTAGCATTGCACGATGTCCAGGTAAAATAAATCCTCCCCTGTAGACTCCTCCATCCATCACATCCACCGTAATCGCCGATCCAGCATCCACGAACAGACCCTCAGAATGACTCAGGCATAGAGCCCGTCTATCTACTCCCATAGTATCATACGCACCCTCAAGAACAAGAAGAGAGGAGATATTTTTCCATTGTGTCTGAGTGGTAATCTTTTCTTCCAATGATTGATTGACAGAAATATAAAAAAGAGACTCTTGTGCATATTTTATTATGGCATCATGATGTCTCAAATGTTTAACCTGCATACCATCATAGAGATGGATATGGGTATTGCCTATATCAGCTAGAAGCATGATGATATTTTCTTTTTAAAATCAATAATTATTTTTATAAAGCCGTAGTATGAGCGTCAAAGTATCCTTCATTGCCAGGATACTTTATTTGGAAATTATAGGTACCGTCTGCTGGAAACTCTATCGTCATAGTGTTCGTACATGTTCTATATTGACTCAACTCATTCATCTGCTTGTCATAAACAGCAATAAATGTATCACCAGACTGCTGACACTCCATTCTTGTCGTTGCTGTGATAGCCCAATCCAATACTGACTCAAGTGTGAGTTTTCGATCACTACTTCCTGTATACTGAAAATAATTATAGTATGAATTTTTTACGATCAGATTACTCGCATCCAAACTCATTTGAGCTGGTGCACTTGCAGTACCACCAGCGACTCGCTCCCCAGAAGTACTCTCTGTACCACCACAACCTACTATGAAGTGTATTACTACAACAACACTAAGCAATTTTATTTGAATATTCATTCTTTCTCCTCTTGTCTACACAATTTATTACACTAATAAAAGAATATTATAGAGCTTTTTTCTGAAAGTTACATCATTTAGAAACACTGCACCACTAAATTTTCTAAAAGTGAACGATCTTTATAATATTTTTGAATTATTTAAGTTTATTTATCCTACTATTGGTTAAAAATAATATGGAGAAAATAATGCGTACTAAATTCCTTGGGATACTTTTTGTAGCTTCGGCACTATTTGCCACAGAGACACCTATCACTTTTGAAAAAACATTTGGTGGCAAAGAAGATGATGTGGCAAAATCTGTTATCAAGACTGATGATGGCTATCTCATCGCTGGAAAAACCAAAAGTTTTACAAGTGACAGAGATTTCGATGCCTATCTGATCAAGATTGATAAAAAAGGGCAAAAGCTCTGGTCCAAAATATATGGGGGAGAAGATGACGAAGAGGCAAATGAGATCATACGATTTGGAAATGATTATGCTTTTATAGGCTCAACTGAAACTTTTGGCAATGCGCGTCTCAGCTTTTACATTACGCTCATTAATAGTGAAGGCGATATCCGTTGGCAAGTGACTTATGATAGAGATGAGGATGATGAATATTTTGGCAATGCTATTGCAACTGATGGTTTGGACTTGGTTGTGGCTGGAACAGAACGACATCTTAACTTTATGTCTTCTGGGATCAATCCCCTGATCGTTCAGCTAGACAAAGAAGGCAGAAGAGGTTGGAGAGGATACTATGGCGGAAAAGATGAAGATTTTGCCAATGCGATCATCTCTACAGGAGACGGATATCTGATGGCAGGCAAGACGGACACCTATGGACATGGTGATCTTGATGCCTATCTTGTCAAGATCAATAAGGCAGGTAAAGAGCAGTGGTATGCTGCTTATGGTGGAAATGATGATGATATAGTGTATGATGTCATCGCTGTCGAAGATGGCTATTTGGCTGTCGGAACAACTGATAGTTTTGGGCTCACCCGAAATGATGTCTATGTCGTAAAAACAGATAAAAATGGAAAAAAACTCTGGCATAAAACTTATGGTGGAAATCGTGATGATGAGGGATTTGCTGTTACGCAAAGTCACGATGGTGGCTATGTCATCGTAGGCAGAACAGAGAGCTTCACCAGACGCAATGGATTTGACCTCTACCTTCTCAAGATAGATAGCAGAGGGAAGCTTCTCTGGGAGAGAACCTACGGAGGAAAAAGCGATGATGCAGGATATGATATCACCTCCACAGAAGATGGCTACCTCATCGTCGGTGACAAAAAGACCCAGATAAGTAGAGACAGTAATGTATGGATACTCAAGGTTGACCTCAAAGGCAAGCACTAAGGAATAAAACTAAAATAACTACCAAAAATTAAGCGTTTAGGAGTAGGGACTTCAGTCCCGTTTGATGGGACTGAAGTCCCTACTCCAAGTAAGTATTCTTGGGTATTATTAAATTGGCACTCCTAAGGAGCCTCATGCCAAACTTTCCATCCATTCTCTTCAAACATGGCTTTGGCATGTGAGCAGAGAGGAGCGGTGATGCGGATATAACGCTTGAGAATAGCTGTATCTGCAAACACTTCAAGCTTCTCATGTAGTGACATCAACTCCTTCACCTCTTTGCGCAAAACACGGCTCTTCTTCTCTAGGGTCATCACGGAACAATAGTATCCCTTGAGATTGATACCTACATAAAGCTTTATTTTTTTACGACTCTCTAGGCTCTTGGGTAGCACCTCCTTGAAGCTTTTACAGACAATATGGCGTGCGCTCAAATATTCAACGATCTCTTTCATCTCAAACCTTTCAACTCTTCCCTCTTAGCGGATGATATCGGTTAATAGTCTCTCTTAAATTCTCTTTTTGGATATGGGTATATATTTGCGTAGAAATCAGTGAGCTATGACCCAAAAGCTCCTGCACTACTCGTAAATCTGCTCCCCCTATGATAAGTGCTGAGGCAAAAGAGTGGCGCAATACATGAGGAGAGACATTCAGATATTTTTTGACTATCTTATAGGCAGAGATACGACTTAGCACATCTCCTCTATAATTCAGCCAAATTGCACTGCTCTGCATATCTTCTGCCTCTAGGTAGAGTTCGAGAGCTTCCAGCGCAACAGGTGCAAGTGGCACGACCCTCTCCTTCTCTCCTTTGGCAAAACGAATTTTTACCCATCCTCCAACAACATCTCTGCGCTGCACTGAAAGTGCCTCACTAATTCTACAGCCACTAGCATAGAGAAAGAGGATCAATGCATAATCTCGCAACCCTGCCCTCTTCGATCTATCGATCAGCCCCAAGCCCGACATGATCTCTTCGGAGTCAAGATATTTTGGAAGGTTTTGAGGCACTTTTGCCATAGGTATAGCTATCTTTTTTTCACTGAACTCTTTATGGTGACAAAAATGGTAAAAGCTATTAATGGAAGATAGTTTTCTGTTAAGTGTTCGTTTGTTTTTGAAAGAAGATAGAAAAATCAGAATATCATTCGTATCAAGCTTAAGCAACGACTTAGAGCTTGAAGTCTCTAGCTGCATCAAGTCACCAGCATAAGAGTCGATCGTCTGACTATCTAGTGCTTTGTTGACCGTCAAGTACTCCTCGAATGCAACTATCAGATCACTCATCGTCCAAGTTTATCGAGAGATACTACCTCATTGTCTTTATATATTTTATGTCCTGAAATAAAAGCAAAATCATTGACATCTCCAACATCATAGATGCGGTACTTTGTCAATGCAGAGTTGAGCACGATCAGAGAACCTTTTTGATCCATGGCGTATACATGATTGCCGAAGGCAGTGGCAACACTAAAATGTGCAAATTTAAATTTCTTTCGGGCAAGCTCTTTGAGTTGTGGTGAAAATTTGATAACTTCTCCAGATTTGGTAAAGAGATAAATCGCTTTATTGGCGATCGATACTTCACTGATACCCTCACTAAATTCACCCTCGGCATTACCGATAATCATCAATCTGTTAGGTGTTGCAGCAACTAGCGTATTGCCCATTCTTGAAAGATAGATGATATTATTGAGATTTGTTTTGGAGCTGACATAGATCACTTTGGCATTTTCAGGATTCTGCATGTCAACGATCAGTAATTTACCATCTAGCGTTGGGATCACTGCCAAATTATCCACAAACAATGGACTTGCAATTCTCGCATCTACAGCAAATGCATCTTCTGATTTATTTTCTATCAATTTCTTGCCCGTAGAGAGTTTATAGATACCAAAAGTATTATCTTGCAAGAGATAGACAATCTTGCCATTTTTCATACCAGCAGAGATCACAGGAGCATCAAACGAGATTGTTTTGATCACTTTTTTGCTGCGCTTGCTGATGAGAGTGAGTGCACCTTGCCCATTTGCCGCCAACACATATGCAGAACTTTCACTGAGATAATGCTGACCAGTACCCAGAGTCACTATACCTGCACCTTTTTTACTAATATAGGTTTGTGTATCGAAAGTAACCCCATCCCGTGTCAAGTAAACCGACTTGCCTTTATGTCCGCTGATAGCACTTGCTGCTTTATATGTCTTTTCTGGTTCAAAATACTTTTTGCCACTGCATCCCATGAACAATAATGTGGCGACAGAGAGACTGACTCCTATTATCTTTTTCATTATTATCCCTTAATGCTATAATGCTTCAAAAGATCAGCAACTGGAGCAACTGGCGAACGAGCATCTATCAGTTCCAATTTTTCTTTTGCCTCTTTATTTTTTCCTGCCTTTAGAGCGATATAAGCATCTCCGATCAAAGACATCTCTTTGTAGTATACAGAATCACTGCTCTTGGATTCCAAAACTTGCTTACTGTATCGACTCACATCAGCAATGAGAGGATTTTTACTTGAGGTCAAGGCATCAAGTTGCTTTGGGTCTTTTGATTTGACTGCTTCTGCATAGCTATAGAGTTCATAAAGTGCATGATTTTTACTACGAAGTACTTCAATCGCCTCACTATTGTTCGGATCTTTTTGCAGTATAGAAAATGCCTGACTGGCACTTTCAAGTCTTGCTTCCTGTACGGTATCTAGGATCACCTTCCCTACAAAAGAGAGTACAATAATCACAAGAACTGCCCAGATCTTATACTTATGCTTATTGTAAAGTGTTTCAAGTTTTAGAGCACTTTCAAGTACCTGCTCGTCTGCGCTTAACTCTTTTTTGATATATTTAACATTATCTTTTATACTCACGGATGCTCCTGTTATTGATGTACAAATAGAAGATTTGTACTTTTATCGCTATTATTATACCTGCTTGAGTTAAAAATCTGGTGAAATCAAAAGTATACTACAATTCAACGATCGTTGCGCCCAGATTTCCAGGCATACGATAAAACTTTTTTATTTTGGGATGACTGTTCAGATATTCAGTCACCAACCTAGAGAGTACCCCTCCACCCGTGCCGTGAATGATCTGTACCTCGTCCAGCCCATTGACCAGAGCATCGGAGAGAAATTTATCAACTCTCTCTATCGCTTCATCACCATACATCCCAAGCAGTTTAACTGAGACGGATGCATTGTTTTTTTCTACCGTCACCTTGACTTTTCTCTTGGGAGGTGCCACAACTTTGGGCATATCACCAGTGCGTTTTATCTGAGATAAGGGTACACGCATTTTCATCCCATCTACCAAAATAGTTGCATTTTCTCCACGCAATCCGATTAGCTCACCTTTGTGACTTCGGTATTTGATACGATCACCCACATTGAGCTGGATTTTTTCCATTTCGACAGGTTTGTTTTTTGTTTTTTCTTTATGCTTATGTGCCTCGTTAAGTAGTCGCCTCCCCTCTGTAGACTCTTTAGCTTTTAGGGCATTTTGTGCGCGTTTTGTCGCTGCGTTGTATCTGTTTTCCAGTGTAGCTAAGACTTTTCTCTGCTCTTCATACAGCTTCTCTTCTGTTACTTCAAGCTGCTGTTTTTTGCGCTCCAACTCTTCCATCTTTTCATCGATTCCTGCGATCTTCTGGCGCATCTCCCGTTCTAGTGTCGTAGATTTTTCGATCAACTCATTGAGATTCTCCTTATCTTCTCCGTAGATCACCTTGGCTTTGGCGACGAGATGTGCCGATATACCATACCGCTCTGCCGTCTCAAAGGCATAACTCTTCCCGATACTCCCCTGCAAAAAAGTATAAGTCGGCAGACGCTTCTCCTCATCATAGAGTGCCGCGATCAATGCCACATCATCATCCGCTCCCATCAAAGAGGCAAGACGCTTATGGTGTGTCGTAACCACAAAAGTGATATTGCGTTCTCGCAACGCTTCGAGCATCACCCGAAAGAGTGTCGCCGCTTCGTCACTATCCGTTCCCAACTCGATCTCATCTACACCCACGATGGCATCATTTTTGCCAAAAAGCCCAGCAAACTCCACCATCCGACCAGCAAAAGTGGAAATATCATTTTTTACCGACTGAGGATCGTCGATCACCGCCTCAATCTGCTTGTAGTGTCCTATCTCTGTACGCGCGGCATCACACTTGAAGGGGAGAAGATATTTACTCATATAGACGGCTGAGAGTATGGATTTGAGTAGCATCGTTTTCCCTCCAGCATTGACACCAGTTATCAGCATAACAGAGCGGTTCAAGTCGATGGTGACGGGGATCGGATCATCGATCGCAGGATGACAAAAGTTTGTCAATTTCACCCCTTTTTCTTTCCGAGGCAGAACAAATTCATACTCTCGCACTCTAGCAAAACTCACTCTCGCTTGATAGTGGTCAAAACGGTCATACTCTTTGTTCACATAACTCAAAAAGCGTTCCCAAGTATAAAAAATAGCTGAAATCTTTTGACAATACCGATAGATCACCTCTTCTTGCCTACTGAGAAGTTCAGATTCTCTCTCTTTGAGTGCAGATATTTTCTGAGGGATAACATAGAAATACCCTCCCGAACTCCTGCCTACTACTGTCGCTTTGATCGCATTATTAAAACCACCACGCACTAGTATCGTCTCTTCGCCATTCTGAAAATGTATCTGTGAATCGACCAGATAATCACTCAGAGCTGAAGAGCGCACCATCTTGTAGAGTCCCTCTTTGATCGCTGACTTATTAATCTTAATCGCTTTTTCGATATCAAAAAGTTCCGGATCGATCTGAGAATTTATCATCCCCTCTTCATTGAAATACCCCAAAACCTTCATCACTTCATCAGGTACTTCTATCCCCCCTATCCAACTCCGTATTGGTTCAGGTAGTTCTAGTGCTTTGAGTGCATTGAAATACATAATGATTTTGGCAAAGGCATAAATCTCATCGAGACCCAATACAGCCTGCTTCTTGATCCGAGCCAACTGCCCATCAAGAGAAGGAACCTCTTTGGGCTCTGGGAACTGCAAAGTTGAGAGTGCTTTAATATGACGATAATGCTGATTGACATCCCCATGCATAGCCACAGGCTTGACTCTCGCAAAAAACTGTTCAAATTGATGGATGTAACCATCGAGATCTAGTTTTTGGATGATGGTTTTTGTACTATGATTTTCTACTAACACTTATCATTTCCTCAGAATATAATTGGATAGATTATAGCATAATGGTGGTGATAGGTCTATGAAGTTTTTTAGGGTATTCCACCATACGCGTCAGGCTAAAAAAATAAGAAAATTAATTTGAAGAGTTAATCCCCAAATAAAGGGGATTTCACTATCATTTCAATAATAATAATAATAATAAAGCCTTTTTATAAAGGATACCTGAATTCAAAAGAAAAAAAGAAAAAAAGCAATAGTGTCTTAACAATAAAATGTGAAAGAACGATGCAAGAGTAAAATCTTGCAAGTTTGATTTTTTAAAT